>JASHUI010000454.1:0-13955 GCA_030040095.1 Streptosporangiaceae bacterium
CCGACGTCGAGTTCCGGGGCGACGCGAGGGCCTCGAAGCGCCCGGTGGGACCCCTGCTCGCCGCGCTCCGCGAGCTCGGCGCGGTGATCGACGACGAGGGCCGGGGCGCCGTCCCGTTCGTCGTCCGCGGCCGGGGCGGCATCGGCGGCGGCACCGTCACCCTGGACGCGTCGCAGTCCTCGCAGCTCGTTTCCGGCCTGCTGCTGGCCGCTGCGCGCTTCGACAAGGGCGCCGAGGTGTGCCACCGCGGCCCGCGGCTCCCCTCCGCCCCGCACGTCGCGATGACGGTACAGATGCTGCGAGAGGCCGGGGCGCAGGTGGACGCCTGGACCGCCGGGCGGGACCCGGCCGTTCCCGACCGCTGGCGGGTGCATCCAGGCGAGCTGCGGCCGCGGGCCATCGTGGTGGAGCCCGACCTGTCCAACGCCGCGCCGTTCCTGGCCGCGGCCCTGGTGACCGGCGGCTCGGTCACGATCGCGGACTGGCCCCGGCGAACCCTGCAGCCGGGCGAGCAGATCCTGGACGTGCTGACGCGGATGGGCGCCAGCTGCTCGCCTGCCGCCGACGGGATGCGGGTCAGCGGGCCGGGCACGGTCCACGGCATCGGCGCCGACCTGGGCGACGTCAGCGAGATCGTGCCGGTGCTGACCGCGCTGGCCGCGCTGGCCGACTCCCCGTCGGTTTTCACCGGCATCGGGCACATGCGCAGGCACGAGAGCGACCGCCTGGCCGCCCTGGCCCGGGAGATCGGAGCCCTCGGCGGGGACGTCAGCGAGCAGGACGACGGGCTGGTCATCCGGCCCCGGCCGCTGCGCGCGGACGGAGCCGTGTTCGCCAGCCACGACGATCACCGGCTGGTGATGGCCGCGGCGGTGCTCGGCCTGGCACTGCCGGGCGGCCTGCGGGTCGGCAACGCCGCGACCGTCGGCAAGACGTTCCCCGGGTTCACCGGGATGTGGTCCGGCATGCTGGAGCGGTCACCCTGAGCAGGCCGATCAGTCACCTCGACGAGGACGATGTCCGGGTGCGCCCGGGCCGGGGATCACGGCCCCGCACCCGGCGCAGGCCGGCCCACGAGGACGCGGCCGAGGCGTTCGTGACCGCCGTCGACCGCGGCCGGTACACCTGCGTGGTCTCGGGCCGGGAGGCGAACGGCCGCGAGGTCACGGCGGTCAAGGCGCGTGAGCTGGTCCGCGGCAGCGTCGTGGTCGGGGACGTGGTCAGCCTGACCGGGGACGTGTCCGGCGATCCGGGCACGCTGGCCAGGATCGTCCGCGTCCGGCCCCGGATGTCGGTGCTCCGCCGGTCGGCGGATGACACCGACCCGGTCGAGCGCGTCATCGTGGCCAACGCCGAGCAACTCGGGATCGTGTGCGCGCTGGCCGACCCGCCGCCGCGCCCCCGGCTGATCGACCGGTTCCTGGTCGCCGCCTACGACGCCGGGCTCGACCCGCTCCTCCTGCTGACCAAATCGGACCTGGCGGGCGCCGACGACATCCTGGCCACCTACGCGCCGCTCGGCCTGCGCTACCTGGTCAGCGGCCGCCCGCTGGCCGACGCGGTCCTGAACGAGCTGCGGGCACTGCTCGCCGGCCGGGTCAGCGTCCTGGTCGGCCACTCCGGCGTGGGCAAGTCCACCCTGGTCAACGAGCTGATCCCGGAGGCCAGCCGGACGGTGGGCACGGTCAGCCCGGTGACCGGGCGAGGCCGGCACACCTCGTCGTCGGTGGTCGCGCTGCCCCTGCCCGGCGGCGGCTGGATCATCGATACCCCGGGCCTGCGCAGCTTCGGCCTGGGTCACATCTCGGCCGACCGGGTGGTGCAGGCCTTCCCCGACCTGGCCGAGGGAGTGGCCGACGGACCGCCCGGCTGCTCGCACCTGGGGGCCGACTGCGCCCTGGACGCCTGGGTCGCCCAGCACGACGGCAGCGGGGCGCTGGCCGCGAGGCTGGACTCGCTGCGGCGCCTGCTGCGCAGCCGCGAGGGACGCGACGACGCCTAGGCGGCCCGTCCCGGTCTCACCACGCGTATGCCTCGGGGGCGGCTCCGCCGGGACCGGGAAAGATCTTGTCAAGCCGCCCGAGCGCGTCGGCGTCCAGGCTGACCGACAGCGCGCGCACGGCGCCCTCGAGCTGGCCGAGGCTGCTCGGCCCCACGATCGGCGCCGTGACCGCGGGCTGGTGCAGCAGCCAGGCCAGGCCGACCTGGGCCGGATCCTCCCCCAGCTCGCCGCAGAACGCCTCGTACGCCTCGACCTGGGCCCGCACCCCGGCCAGGGTCTCGGCGGCCCGCCCGCCGCCGCTACGGCCCGCTCCGGGCTCCTTGCGCAGGATCCCGGCCAGCAGGCCCCCGTGCAGCGGGCTCCAGGGCAGCACGCCCAGGCCGTAGCCCTGGCAGGCGGGCAGCACCTCGAGCTCGACGGTCCGCGCCGCCAGGTTGTACAGGGACTGCTCGCTGACCAGGCCCAGCGCACCGTGGCGGGCGGCCGCCTCCTGGGCCTGGGCGATATGCCAGCCGGCGAAGTTCGACGACCCGACATAGATGATCTTCCCCTGGGCGCGCAGCACCGACATCGCCTCCCAGATCTCCTCCCAGGGGGTGGACCGGTCCACATGGTGCATCTGGTAGAGGTCGATGTGATCGGTGCCCAGGCGGCGCAGCGAGTCCTCGCAGGACCTGCGGATGTTCAGTGCGGACAGGAAACTGTCGTTCGGCCACTCCCCCTTGCCGCCGTACAGCTTCGTGGCCAGCACGATCCGCTCCCGCCGCCCCGGCCCTCCGGCCAGCCAGCCCCCGATGATCTGCTCGGTGACGCCCTCGGCGCGCGGGCGGCCGTAGGTGTTCGCCGTGTCGAAGAAGTTGATCCCGTGCTCGAGGGCGCGATCCATGATCTGGTGCGCGTCGGCCGCGTCGGTGAACGAGCCGAAGTTCATCGTGCCCAGACAGAGCCTGCTGACCGAGACGCCGCTGCGTCCCAGATGCGTGTAGTCCATGCCGGATACCGTACGGCCGCCCCGCCCCGCCGCGCCCCGGCCGTGGCCCCGGCCCGCCGTCAGCGGTACCGTTGCGCCCGATGGCCGGATATGACGACGACCTGCGTTTCGCCCACGTCCTCGCCGACGCGGCGGACGACATCACCATGCGCCGGTTCCGGGCACTGGACCTGCGGGTCGAATCCAAGCCCGACCTGAGCCCGGTCACCGACGCCGACGTGGCGGCCGAGGAGTCGCTGCGGCACGTGCTGAGCCGGGCCAGGCCGCGCGACGCGGTGCTCGGGGAAGAATCCGGCAGGACCGGCGTCGGGAAGCGCTGCTGGGTACTCGACCCGATCGACGGCACCAAGAACTACGTCCGCGGCGTCCCCGTCTGGGCGACCCTGATCGGGCTGATGGTCAGCGGCGACGTCACGGTCGGGGTGGTCTCGGCGCCCGCGCTGGGCCGCCGGTGGTGGGCGGCCAGGGACGGCGGCGCCTGGACCGGCCGCAGCCTCACCAAGGCCTCGCCGTGCCGGGTCTCCGAGGTGGCCAGCCTGGAGGACGCCTCCCTGGCCTACTCCGGCGTCATCGACTGGGAGCGCCACGGCAGGCTCGACGGCTTTCTCGCCCTGGCCCGCTCGGTCTGGCGGACCCGCGCCTACGGCGATTTCTGGTCGCACATGATGGTCGCCGAGGGCGCGGTCGACGTGTCCGCCGAGCCGGAGGTCTCGCTCTGGGACCTCGCCGCGCTTCAGGTCATCGTGGAAGAGGCGGGCGGCACGTTCACCGACCTGACCGGGAAACCCGCGCCCGACGGCGGCAGCGCCGTGTGCACCAACGGCCGCCTGCACGCCGAGGTGCTCGACCTCCTCGGCGACCGCTAGCGCTTCCCTCCGCGACAGGTATTGCCCGGCGCGCCGGGATCACAGATGCTGGAACGCATGGCTGTCACAAATGCACAAGCAGGAGGGAGCGATCATGAACGTACGCGACGGGATGACCAGGCTGGTTCTCACCGTTGGCCCGGCGCATACCCTGCGTGAGGCCTCCCGCCAGATGTCAGCGCGACGCGTGGGAGCAGCGGTCGTGACCGACCCCGAGCACGCCGGGATCGGCATTCTCACCGAACGGGACATTCTCGACTCGGTCGGGGCGGGCGAGGATCCCGACACCGAGCTTGTCGCGGATCACCGGACCAGCGACGTCGTCTTCGCCTCGCCCGACTGGACCCTCGAGCAGGCCGCGGTCGCGATGATACGCGGAAACTTCCGCCACCTGATCGTCATCGAGGAACGCGAGGTCGTCGGGCTGCTTTCCATGCGCGACATCGTGCGCTGCACCACGTCCGCGCAGCTCAGCCGCCTCGGGTGATGGCGGCCACCTCGTCGGCCGTCAGCTCGATGGAAGCGGCGGCGACGTTGGACTCGACATGTTCGGGCGACCCGCTGCCCGGGATCGGCAGCATCCGCGGCGACCTGGCCAGCAGCCAGGCGAGCGCGATCTGCCGCGGGCTCGCCTCGTGGCGCTTGGCCGCCGCGTCCACCGCGGCGTTCCCGTCGGCCTGCTGGACCGGCGCCCAGGGCAGGAAGGCGATCTGCTCCTGCTCGCACAGGTCCACCATCGCCTCGGACTTCCGGTCGGCCGCGTTGTACCGGTTCTGCACCGAGACGATCGGCGCGACCTGCTGCGCCGCACGCAACTGGTGCTCGGACACGTTGGAGACGCCGATGTGCCGGATCTTTCCCTCGTTCTTGAGCTGCACGAGCGCGCCCAGCGACTCGGCCAGCGGCACCCTGGGATCGGGCCGGTGGAACTGGTACAACGGGATCTGCTCCAGCCGGAGCCGGCGCAGGCTGCCCTCGCACGCCGCGCGCAGGTGCTCGGGCCTGCCGTCCGGATCCCAGCGCCCCGGCCCAGGCCGCACCAGCCCGCCCTTGGTCGCAATGACCAGGTCGTCCGGGTAAGGATGCAGCGCCTCGGCGATCAGCTGCTCGCTGACGTCCGGGCCGTAGGAATCCGCGGTGTCGATGAAGGTGACGCCCAGGTCCACCGCCCGGCGCAGCGCCGCCCGGGCGCGGTCCCGGTCGGGCGGATCACCCCAGATGCCGTCGCCGGTGATCCGCATCGCGCCGTACCCCAGCCGGTGCACGGTCAGGTCACCCCCGATGCCGATGCTGCCCGCCGCCGCCGCGCTTACCGAACCGGTCATGATCAGCCTCCCCGTTTCTTGCCCCGGTTCAGTCTTGCAGCCCGCGAGTCCGGCGCGCTGCCCACCCGGCTCTTGCTGATGAGCGCCCTGGCCCGGGCCACGCGCACGGCGTCGGTGAGCGTGCCGAGGTCGTAGGCCCCCTGATGGCGCCTGCCGTTGACGAAGAACGTCGGCGTCCCGGAGACGCCGCTGAGGTCGGCGGAGTCCACGTCTTCGGCGATCCTGGCCGCGCCGGCGCGCCTGGCCAGGTCGGCGGCGAACCGCTCGGTGTCCAGGCCGAGCTCGGCCGCGTAACCGATCAGGTCCCTGTTGGTCAGCGCGCCCTGGTGGTTGAGCAGCTGATCGTGCATCTCCCAGAACTTGCCCTGCTTGGCGGCGGCCTCCGATCCCTGCGCGGCGAACTGGGCGCGCGGGTGCACGTCGCTCAGCGGCAGGTGCCGCCACACGTACCGCAGATCCCCGTAGTCGGCCAGCAGCTCCCGGATCACCGGCTCGGCCTGGCCGCAGTACGGGCATTCGAAGTCGCCGTACTCCAGCAGCGTCACCAGGGCCTTGGCCGGACCGCGGATATGGTCGCGCCGCGGGTCGACGGGCACGGCGAGGTCGATGACGCTCTCCGCCGCGCCGAGCAGCAGGCGCAGCCGCAGCCGCTTGGGCAGCAGCGAGGTCAGCCGGAAGACGATCCAGGTGAGCACGGAAGCGCAGAGCGCGGCGGTCAGCACGCCGAGCTTGGCCTCGGCCAGGTCGGTGCCGTGGAACGCCAGCGTGGCGATCAGCAGGGACACGATGAGGCCCACGCCGGCGATGGTGCCGGCGCCGGTCACCGCCGCCCAGCCGACCGGCGGGCGGATCCGCCCCCGGCTGACCACGGTGATCAGCCAGGCCGTGGCGACCGTGCCGACCGGCTTGCCGACGACGTAGCCAACCAGGATGCCGAGGGTGACCGGCTGGGTGTAGGCGTGCGCCAGGAAGCTGCCGTTGATCACGATCCCCGCGTTCGCCAGGGCGAACAACGGCACGATCAGGTAGCTGGTCCAGGGGTGGAACACCTGCTGCAGGCGGTCGTTCGGCGAGATCGCGGTCCGCACCCGCTCCCGCGCGAACTGGGCCAGCTCCGGCGTCGGCTGCTCGCGGAACGAGCGGAACACCTCGGACGCCTGCTCCAGGTCGCTGCGCGCGGCCGGGTAGGCCGGCGTGATCAGGCCCATGACCAGGCCGACCACGACCGCGTCGACGCCGGACTCGAAGAACGCGATCCAGGCGCCCAGCCCCAGCAGCAGGTACAGC
Organism: Streptosporangiaceae bacterium; assembly: GCA_030040095.1. GTDB lineage: Bacteria > Actinomycetota > Actinomycetes > Streptosporangiales > Streptosporangiaceae > JASHPR01. Next base: position 6,472 of record JASHUI010000454.1, read on the forward strand.
GGGCCACGGCGCACCCGCAGGAGCCGGGCTAGCCAGGCCACGGCGAGCAGGACCAGCCCGGCCGCCAGCGCAACGAGGTCGATGTGGCTGCTGTAGACCACGGCGATGATCACGATCCCGACGATGTCGTCGACGATCGCGAACGTCAGCAGGTAGGTGCGGACCCGGTCCGGCACGCCCGACCCGACCAGGGCCAGCAGGCCGAGCGCGAACGCGGTGTCGGTGGACATGGCCGCGCCCCAGCCGCCCACCGTCGGGTGACCGGCGTTGATGGCGAGGTAGATGGCGATCGGCACGGCCGTACCGCCCAGACCGATCAACAGCGGCAGCGCGAGCCGCCGGCGGTCGCGCAGCTCACCCATGTCGTACTCGCGGCGCGCCTCGAGCCCGGCGACCAGGAAGAAGAACGCCATCAGCCCCGAGTTCACCCAGCCGTGCAGGTCATCGGACAGCGCGGCGTGCCCCAGGCGGACCGAGAACTCGGTGCCCCAGAAGTTCTGGTATGCCGAGAAACTCACGTTCGCCCAGATCAGCGCCGCGATCGTGGCGGCCAGGAGGACCGCCGCGCTGCCGGTCTCGGTGCGCAGGAACTGCCGTAGCGGCGTCTGGCGGCTCCGTCCCCACACCGTGCTCAGCGAGAACTGCCAGCCCTGCTGCTCCGATCCGGTCACGCTGGCCCCGACCGGGCCCGGCACAGGACGCCGTCCAGGCCGGTTGCGGGCGCGCGTTCGATGTTCATGCGTCGGGCCTTCAATTTGGCGATCTTGAAATTACGGTACCAGCGGCGCGCCGCCAGAGGATCGCCTGATCAGGTCGGCCAGCTCCTCCGGCCAGACCGCCTCCGTGGTGCCGTCGAGCTCGGCCAGCGTCCACCAGCGCCAGGCCGCGATCCCGTCGCTGGCGTGCATGGCCTCCACGCCGCGGATTTCCCTGCGGGGCTGGTCGATCCGGGCCAGGTAGAGACGCTCCACCTGACGGACCAGCTCGTCGCTGTAGGCCATGTCGAAGCTGCGCCGCAGCACCTCGCCGATGAGGGTCACGTCGTTCCAGCCGGTTTCCTCCGCCAGCTCGCGCAGGGCGGCCGCCGGGTAGTCCTCACCGTCGTTGAGCCCCCCGCCCGGCGTGGACCAGTGGGTGCCGTTCGGCGGGCCGTCGTCATACCGCATGAGCAGGACGCGGTCATCCGGGTCGAGCAGCACCACCCGGGCGGCCCGGCGCACCCGCACAGGTTTCGTCACGCTTTCAGACTATTCTCGTCCCTCGCGGGGGCGCAGCGACCGGATCAGGACGCTGACGCCAAGCACGCCGGCCGGCACCAGCGTGACCAGCGCGGGCAGCTGATAACGCCAGGAGAACTCGAACACGTCCGATGCCAGGGTCACGAACGCCCCGGCGGTGAAGAACAGCAGGCAGCCGAGGGCCAGGCCGCGGGTCCCCGGATCCAGCCGACGGCGCGCCACGGCCACGCCCGAGCCGATCAGGCCGGCCACCGCGCAGGCCAGCAGGAACGGCCCGGGCGTGTAGCCGCCGTGCAGCTGGTAGGCGCGCAGGAACGAGGCGACCGGACGCCAGACGGCCGGCTCGCCGCCACCGAATTGGCTGGTCGCGGCCTTGACCACGGCCTGCGAGGTCCAGGGCGGGTAGTACGTGTACGTGGTCTGGAACTGCCAGCGGGCAATGGGGGTATCGCCCCCCTGGCCGTCCCGGGTCAGCGCGAACAGCTTGACCACGTCGCGGGCGTAGGCGTCCAGGACCCGCGACGGCTGCTGGCTGAGCACACGGTGGTTGAAGTCAGAGATCAGGCTGTTGACTTCGCCCCGGGGCAGGTTCGAGTAGTAGGGCTGCACCGGGGAAGCCTTGGCGTACTCCAGCCAGTCCGGCCCGCGCGCCTGCTGAGCCGCGGTCGGGCACAGCCCCCGCTCGTCGGAGGGCAGCCGCAGCGTGGCGCAGTCCGCGGCCGCCGCCAGCCGGCCGTAGAGCGACGTGACGCCGGAGTGCGACAGGAAGAAATCGCCGGTCAGCAGGTACGAGCCGGAGCAGTAGGCCACGATGGGCAGGGCGAACGCGACGCACATGGCCGCGGCCTTCCCGACCGCACGGCGCCAGCCGCCGCCCGCGGCGAGCAGGTAGATCACCGCCGGCAGAATCAGGGCCTCGCCGACCTGCGCCACCGTGGCCGAGGTGCCCAGCACGATGCCGGCCGCGACGACGCGGCGCCAGCCCGCGTCCGGGCGCCAGAGCAGGATGGCCAGGCCCGCCACGATCAGGGCCTCGAACCACACGTCTGGCATGATCATCTGCTCGATCTGCAGCTGGTAGGCGTCGAGCAGCACCGGCGCGATGGCCAGCGCGGCCAGCCAGCGGTTCACGCCGCGGCGCATGAGCAGCAGGTAGATGACCACGGCCATGGCCACGCCCAGCAGGTGCTGCACCGCGGCGACGGTGTCGAAGTTGGCGACCAGCAGGATCGCCCGCAGCGGTCCCTTGTACCCGACCGGGTCCATGCCGTCGGCGTTGTAGAGGTACCGCACCGAGTCGACGAAGAACAGCGCCGGGCGGTAGGCAAGCTCGGCCGCGGTCCGCAGCGCCAGCCCCGCGGCCAGCAGGAGGACCGCCAGCCAGTGCCGTCGCAGCACGGCCTGAGCGGCCCGCCAGCGGCCCGTCCGGGCCCGGGCGGGCGGGCCGGTACGGCGGACGGCCCGCGGCTGGTCCTGCGCCGTCTCCACGCGGGCGGGCTCCGCCTGCCTGTTCTCAAGCACGGGCGTCACAGCCCCGCGGCCTGGTCATCTTCCGACCGGGCCATGGCCGCCGTTGGAGAGCCAGAGGGCGAGGAACACCGTGACGATGGTCAGCCATCTGGTCATCCGGTTGCGCGGGACGAGCGTCAGCGTGGCCCAGGCGATCGCCGTGTACCACGCGAACACCCACGGAGCGACCAGCACCCAGGCGAAGGACAGGGCGAACGGGGCCACCACCTCGCGGGGCTGATCGGAGGAGATCCGCCGGTAGATGACCCAGGCCAGGCCCAGCAGGGCGATCGGCCAGAGGATGCCGATGATCAGGGTCGTGGCGGGCTGGCTCATGCCCAGCGCCTCGGCGATCATCTGGAAGATCCGCCAGGGCGAGGGCATGATGACCCACTTCAGTCCCTCGAACGTCGACTTCAGCGCGTCCAGGCCCCAGAAGCTGTACTGGACGGCGAAGGTCGCCAGGGCCACCGCCGTGATCCGGGTCACCCGCAGCCACTCGCGCCGCCGCAGCAGCGGCCAGGCCAGCCCGATCCCGATCAGGACCGCGTTGATCTTTATTCCGCAGGCCGCGCCGATCAGCACGCCGACCAGGACGTCGCCCCACACGCCCGACACCTTGCGCGCCACCTGGATCGCGCAGAGAGCCGCGGCGGCCACGAACGTGTCGAGCTGGCCGCCACTGACCAGCTGCTGCAGGATGACCGGGTTGGCCACCCAGAACAGGGTGGCCCTGACCGGGTCGTCTGAGGTCTTGAGCAGCAGGAACCCCAGGCCGATGAACACCGCGCCGGTCAGGATCATCAGGATCCAGATGGTGGTGGCGACGCTCCGCCCGCCGAGCGACGCGGCGAACGACTGGATCACGGTGGCGATGGGACCGTAGACCGACGGCTGGCCCCGCCAGACCGTGCCGACGACCTTGGTATACGGCGAATGGGGCCCGAGCGCGGCGATGGGGCTGGTGGTGTACGGGTTCCCGCCCAGCGAGGCGATCCTGCCGTAGGCCGCGTAGCTGGCGATGTCCGAGGAGCCGACCGGGGTGAGGCTGACCATGACGGCGACGATTCCCGTGCTCACCAGCAGCAGGCGGCGCGGATCGGGGCGCCAGCCCTGGCTGTGCGCCCACAGCATGCCGGCCAGCCCCAGGCAGGCGAGAACGTCCCCGGCGTAGAGCAGGGCCATGGCGATGGCGTCGTTGTTGCCCAGCGACGGGAGCAGGTGCGACAGCGGCAGCCTGATCGGCAGCGTCTCGGTGTTGGGCGCGGTCGCCCCGACCAGCATCCCCAGCAGCAGCCCGAGCCCGGACACGGTGACGGCGACCTTGGGGTCGGCGAGCCTGCTCCACGACAGCCTGCGGATCAGCGTGGACATGACCCGCTCGATCGGGCCGGCCGTGCCACCCCGCTCCAGGGGGTCGTACGTCCGGAACCGACCGATCTGCCCGGTCGATCCGGGCGGGTCGGCCGACTGAGTGGACACCCGTGTCACCTAGGCCATGCCTCCACTAGCGGACCTGCGCGGCCAATGTCGGCGCACTGCCGCGCCGCCCGGGCGTGAACTCCGGGATGCCTTCGTCACTTCTCGGCTGGCCCTGCCGGCACGTCTTCGGCCAGCTTAAGGCGGCGCCCGAAGGCTCCACGCCACATTCTCCTGAATCGTACCGGCGAGTCAGGGACCACGGCGCGAGAGGCCCTGCAGGATGCCGGGTCAACGTGCACGACGGCGGCATGGGTTCCCGGACCTGTTTAGCGTGGTGTCCCGAGCAGGCGGGGATCCCCGGGGGGCGCGCCCGTTCCGGCCGCCGACGGGCGAAGTGTATTACGTAGTAAGCGTCATACAGATTACCCGTACCGGGAGGTCTGGCACAGTGCGGACGAATTCGCTCTCATATTGACACAACGAGACATCCTGTCTACTCTTAATGCACCGTTTGATCGGAATCATCGCCTTGATGATCATTTGTCGTGACGTGCTGGAGTGAAGGGCTGCGTTCGCACATGTCGAACTTGATAAACGATCGTGCGGTCGGCACTACGGATTCGGCGGATGATTCTAAGTTATTCCGCCTCCCCCCGGTCGCGATCTTCTGGGATGGGTATGCCCTGACCGATCTGCCCCAATGGGACGCGGAAACACGTTACGCGACGGAGCGCAGCATAGCTGCTCTAGAGTCGATACCGATCTATACGGGAATCGTTGACCGGGATGCTGGTCTTGCCGACGCCGCCGCGGTTGTCGGCGCGCTAGTTCAGGCAGCCGGGACCAAGACAGGACTGCCCGACGTCGCAGGGCTTCCACCTCGATCGCCGGTTGAGGAGTACTTCAGAGTCCGTGCCGCGAACTTAACGCCCGTGCAAGCTGCCCTGCAAGCGGCAATAGTCATCGAGCGCGGCCTGCGTGACCTGCGTAGCGTGCCATTATCAGGAAATGACCTCACCTGGGAACTCGCGTCGATGCGCCAGGCAATTATCGACGTTTTCGGCGATCAGCAGGAGGCCGGACATGAGCCGGTCCGGCCGACGACGGAAGCCACGGGCGCAGCACCCGCGGCACCCGCGCAAGACGACTTCGTCATGCGCAAGGCCCGCGAGACGTGGCTCGCGAGATGGATCATCGGGCATCACGTGCACGCACTGCTCAATGTCTGCGCGACCGCCGCGGTCAACGCGGCCATCGACGCGCTCCGCGCGGGCGACTCGGCGCAAGCGGTTGCTGATCTTCACCGGGCAACGACGTATGCACGGGGGATTCCTGCTGCCAGGGCACATGCCGCGGCAATGCCGTCCGACTTCTACTGTGCGGTGGTCCGCCCGACCATGATGCCGACACTCGTCGCCGTTCCCCTGAGCGGGAGCATGCATATAGGTTATCGCGCTTACCGCAAAGCGCTCCAAACACTGACGAAAGTCTTGCCGGATCCAGTGGTTGATCTCGCTCCTCGTGAACCGGACCTGGCTTTCGCCAGGGAGGCCCTGTTCGAGGCAGACATCGTCGAGGCGGAACGGCATGTCTCGCTGGCCGAGTCGGCCGTGGGCGACGCTCGCTCGCTCGTGCAGTCACAGACGGTGCCCGAGAATGCGGTCGCCTCGCTGCGTAAAATGCGTCATATCCGGGCTGCACGTTATCAACCGTTTATTCGCTTCGCTGACGATCTGGCAGCCCAGCATCTGACGCAAGACGAAGACTCAGCGGATAGCTGAGTCGCCCTGTAACCACCAGGACCAGACCGTCAGCATTTGCGAGTGCGACGCTACTATTACGTAGTAGACGTAATACAGGATACCGGTACCGGGAGGGCTGTCATGCTGCTGAATAGCAAAGGCCAGGTGACCATCCCGGCGCACCTGCGGGCCAAGTACGGGCTGCACGCTGGGGACGAGGTCGAGGTCGTCGAGGTCGACGGCGCGCTCCAGATCAAGCGCACGGAGGGGGCCGAGAGCAGAGGGCAAAGGCTGGTGCGGCGGCTGCGCAACACGGCCACCGGCCAGGGCGTAGCGGGCATGAGCACCGACCAGATCATGGCCTTGCTCCGTGGCGAGTGACGCGCCGGCGATCCGCCCCGCCACCCTTGTCGACTCCTGCGTGCTGCTGGATGTCATCACCGGTGACGAGCAATGGGCCGACTGGTCTGGGAGACACATCGCGGCGGCCATGGACGCCGGCCGGGTGGTGATCAACCCGCTCATCTACGCCGAGGTCTCGGTCGGCTACCAGACCGTCGAGGAACTCGAGGAACTGCTCCCGGCCAGCGACTACGAGCGCGAGCCCTTGCCGTGCCTGGCAGGCTTCGCCGCCGGCAAGGCCCTTGTGCGCTACCGGCGCGGTCGCGGTGACGAGCGATCGCCGATGCCCGACTTTTACATTGGCGCTCACGCCGCCGTAACCGGCTACCGGCTGCTGACCCGAGATGTCCGGCGGTACCGGAGGTACTTCCCGACCATCGACATCATCGCTCCGGCGTCATCCGAAGGCCAGACGCTGGCCAGCCCGGCGCTGAACCCGGGCTGAACCCGGGTCATAGCGGACCGATGCGTCCGTGAGGGTAGACTGCTCTTGCGATTTGTGCTGGTAGTTGACATGTGCCCAGACGGCGACGCCTGGACCGCCACGGTATCCGGACACAATGGCTGCCTTGGAGACCACGATATGCCGGTTCAGCCCCGGTCGCCCCTGACGTCCGTCCTGGCCAGCGTGCTGGCCGTGGGCCTCATGCTCACCGTTGCGAGCTGCAGCCACGACACTCCGGCACCTACCGCACATGCCGCCGGTGCCGCCGTTGCGGCACGGTCAGGTGCGCTGTTCGTCCTGAAAGCGGTGAGCATCCAGCCCACTACGGGCGCGGGCGGGTGCCCGGCCGGTTCTGTCGCGCTTTCCGGGGGGCCCGGCCAGTGCTACCGCCAGCTTGGCGCGCCGGTAACGATCACGTCCGCCACCGTCGGCCCGGTCATCACCGATGCGCTCCACTTCCAGGGGCTGGACGGATTCTGGATCGTCCTGCCCGCTGCTGATGTGGCGGCGCTGCAAGCGATCACCACCACGGCCGCCGACGCCCATGCCAATCTCGCCATCTTCGTCGCCGGTCAGGGCTGGCTTCTACCCATTCCGGGACGGCCGTTCACAAATGGCCAGCTCGAAATCTTTCTGCCCAGGCCGGGTAATTCCTTGCCCAGCAGGAATAAGCAAGTTATCGAGCTTCATCGCCTGCTCGTCCCGCCCAGCTGATCGCAGCCTTCG
>JASHUI010000455.1:0-3243 GCA_030040095.1 Streptosporangiaceae bacterium
GGGGCGCGGGGCCAGCCGGCGAGCGCCGCGGCCGGGCCGGCCGGGAGGCTAGGAACCGCCGTCGGCGGCCGGCAACTCGTCCGGCTTGGCGAGCTGCTCATAGGCGGGGACCAGCAGGGCCAGCAGGTCGGTGCCGCGAACCAGCAGCGAGGGCGGCTCGAACGTACGCAGCAGCAGGTCAGGGGGCGTGGCCGGGGCGGGCGGCAGGGCGCGCAGCCGGGCCGCGCTCATGCCGGGCGACCAGTAGTCGGCCAGGCACTCGGCCAGCGGGCGGTCGGTGACGTCGATGAGCGGGCGAGCAGGCTCGTCCGAACCGGGCGTCAGCCGCAGCGCGGCCAGCAGGTCCTCGCGGCCCCGCCCGCGCCAGGCCAGGATCCCGAACGGGTCGTCGTCGAACGCCTCGGCGAGCACATAGCACACCGCGGCCAGGTGCTTGCACGGCACGCCCCAGTCCGGGCAGGAGCAGGACATCTCCATGTCCCGGGCCGAATGCGGGAACAGCGGGGTGCCGCAGTCGGCGAACACGGCCTCGATCTCCCGCGGCATCTCGCCCGCCAGCAGCCGGGCCCGGAACAGCGCCTGCGCGCCGAGTGCCCGCTCGACCCGGCGCCACTGCGGCCTCGTGAGCGGCGTGACCCGGATGCGCACCCGGTACGGCTTCGGGCGCGATCCCTGCACCTGGGCGTTCACGTCCCCGCACGAGATATCGAAGCCGATGACCTGGCCCCGGCGGGCGTAGCTGCGACCCCGGGCCAGCCGGCCGGCCATGCCGAACGATTCCAGCACGTCGATGAACCGGCGGGACCACCACTGCTCGCCGATGCTGCCGCGCTTGCTGCGCGCCCGGACGCCGCCCTCGACATGCAGCGGCGGCCCGTACTCGTGCCAGTTCGTCGTCATTCCGACACCGCGTCCGGCGACAACTCCATGACCTTGCGCAGGTCGGCCACTGACAGCTCGGTCAGCCAGCCCTCGCCGGTCCCGACGATCCGCTCGGCCAGCGCCTTCTTCTCCTCGATCATCGCGTCGATCCGCTCCTCGAGTGTGCCCACGCAGACGAACTTGCGCACCTGCACGTCCTTGCGCTGGCCGATCCGGAACGCCCGGTCGGTGGCCTGGTCCTCGACGGCCGGGTTCCACCACCGGTCGATGTGGATCACATGACTGGCCGCGGTCAGGTTCAGCCCGGTCCCGCCCGCCTTGAGCGACAAGATGAACAGGGACGGGTCCGTTCCTTCCTGGAACTGTGACACCATCGCATCGCGCTGCTTCTTCGGCGTGCCGCCGTGCAGGTAGGACACGGGGCAGCCGAGCCGGGCGGCCAGGTACGGCTGCAGCATCCGGCCGAACTCGGCGTACTGGGTGAAGCACAGCGCCTTGTCGCCCTCGGCGATGATCTCGTCGCAGATCTCCTCGAGCCGGGCCAGCTTCCCGGACCGGCCGTCGAGCCGGGAGCCGTCCCCGAGCAGGTGCGCGGGATGGTTGCAGACCTGCTTGAGCTTGGCCATCGTGGCCAGCACCAGGCCGCGGCGCTCGATGCCCTCCCCGGCCGCCTCGATCCTTTCCATCATGTCGGCGACCGTGGCCTGGTACAGCGACGCCTGCTCCGGGGTGAGGTTGCACCAGACCTTCATCTCCAGCTTGTCCGGCAGGTCGGAGATGATCGTCTTGTCGGTCTTCTGGCGGCGCAGGATGAACGGGCCGGTGACCTGGCGCAGCCGCGCCGCGGCCTCCTCGTCGCCGTTGCGCTCGATCGGCACCACGTACCTGGTGCGGAACCGCTCCGCCGGGCCGAGCAGGCCCGGGCTCACGAACTCCATGATCGACCACAGGTCGGTGAGCCGGTTCTCGACCGGCGTCCCGGTCAGCGCGATCCGGGCCTCCGCGGGCAGGGCGCGCACCGCGCGGGCCTGCCGGGTGGCGGCGTTCTTGATGTTCTGGGCCTCGTCGCAGACCACGCGGCTCCAGCGGACCTGGCCGAGCGCCTCCTGGTCGCGGGCGGCCAGGCCGTAGGTGGTAATCACCAGGTCGGCCCGGTTCAGGGCGTCGGTGAGCTCTTCCCCGGAAAGCCGGTCCGCGCCGTGATGCACGTGCACCGCCAGATCGGGGGTGAACCGCGCCGCCTCCCGCTGCCAGTTCCCGACCAGCGACATGGGGCACAGCAGGATCGTCGGGCCAGTCGGCGCTTCGCCCGCTTTGGCCAGCAACGCGAGCATCATGACCGTCTTCCCGAGTCCCATGTCGTCCGCGAGGATTGCCCCGAGACGCAGGTCGCCGAGGAAGGACAGCCAGGCCAGGCCCCGTTCCTGGTAGGGGCGCAGCTGACCACGGAAGCCCGCCGGGGTGGCGACCGGCGCCAGCCTCCGCTCGGCCTGGCCGGAGAGCAGGTCGCCGAGCCAGCCGTCGGCGTCCACCGCCACCACCGGCAGGTCGTCGTCGATGCTGCGCAGCCCGTCGCGCAGCGCCTCGGCGGCTTCCATGGTCCCGGTCCGGCTCCGCTGCAGGAACTTCAGCGCCGCCTGCAGGTGCCGGTCGTCGAGCTCCACCCACTGGCCCCGCAGCCGGACCAGCGGAACCTTGAGCCTGGCCAGCTCCTCCAGTTCGTCGGCGTCCAGGGACTCGTCGCCGACCGCGAGGTCGTACCGGAAGTCGACCAGGTCGTTCATGCCGAACTTGGCCTCGGCGCCGATGCCCCCGCCGCCCCCGCCGCCCCGGCTCCTGGTGGTGATCTTGAGGCCGAGCCGCGCCTTGCGCACCCAGTCCGGCAGCAGCACGCCGAACCCGGCCCCGGACAGCAGCGGGGCGGTCTGCTTCAGGAACCGGAACGCCCCCTCGGTGTCCAGCGCGACCGCCTCGGGAGCGGGCGTACGCAGCCCCTCGTCCAGCTCGGTGAACAGCCGGGAGGCGGCGCCGAGCCCGGCCAGCAGGTCCTCCTCCGGATGCCGGATCCCGGCCGCCGCCCAGCCGCCGGCCGCGGCGCCCGACCAGATGTCCGCCGCGGGCAGCAGCAGGCTCGGGTCGTCGGTCGACTGGAGCGCGAGCCCGACCAGCCAGGACTCGCCGGCCGGCTCGACGGGTTCCATCAGCCGGAAGCAGGTGCGGACCGGCCCGGTCGGCCGTTGCGCCGCCGCGTGCCACTCGTTCAGAGCGGCGGCCAGGTCAGCGGCCTCGGCCTCGTCCTCCGGCGTGGCCACCGGCACCTGTGCGTCGGCGCCGGCCAGCGAGCCGGCCCAGCGCTCGGCC
>JASHUI010000456.1:0-4677 GCA_030040095.1 Streptosporangiaceae bacterium
GCAGCCGGCCGTCGGCACAGGCGACGGCCGCCGTGCGCCCGTCCGGCGCCACCGCCAGTTCAAGGATCCGGCCGAACTCACCGTCCCCGATCCGCCTCGCCGCCGAGCCGTCGGCCGGGATCACGTTCAGGCCGTCCTCGCCGCCGTTGTCCGACGCGCAGGCCACAGCGTCCCTGCCGGGGATCACGACCGGAAGCCGGCCGCGCACGCCTGGCTCGGCGAGCAGCGCCCGGACCGGCCCGTCCCCGCCGGGCAGCCAGTGCACGGTGCCGCGGACCTCGGCGCCCAGCACCTGGCCGGTCGAATCCAGCGTGAACGAGCCCAGCTGCGACTTCCCCGACACCGGATAAGGGGCTCGCCCGGAGCGCTCTCCGCTGAGTTCTATGGTCAGGCGCACCGGCTCGGCGTCGAGCGACTCCAGCAGCCAGATCTCCCCGGCCCGCTGGTAGACCACCCGCTGCCCGTCGGTCGTCGGGTGCCGGGCATAGTACTGGCCCAGGTCGGTATGGCGGCGCAAGTCCGAGCCGTCCGGGAGCGCGGAGTAGAGCGCGCCGGTCCCTTCGTGGTCGGACAGGAACACCACCCGTGGTCCGACGAACATCGGGTTCACCAGGTTGTCGCCCACGTCGGCGAGGACCCGCGCGTACCGCGAGCCGTCCGGCGAGTACCAGATCTTGCCCCCGGCGCCGCCGCCGTATCGCTTCCACTCGGCCGGGTCGGCCGGCTCGACGTTCAGGGCGCTGCCCACCAGCACGGCGCCGTCTCGTACCGCGACGTCGCCCGCCGGCCCGTAGTTGAGCCGGCGGGCCGGTCCGTTCAGCGGCACGGCGAACGCCCAGGTCTTCATGTTCCTGGGCTGGCCGGTCGCGCTGAGCACGAGCACCTCGCCGTCGCTGACCCAGCCGCGGACCGTCGCGAACCGGTCACCCCAGTAGGTGAGTCGCCTGATCGGGCCGCCGTCGGCCGGCGCCGCGTACGCCTCCCGCACGCCGCGCCAGCCGAGCGACCCCCCGTCGCGGGTCGAGGTCCAGGCGACGTGCGTCGCTGACGGGTTCAGCCGCGGATGCAGCACCGGGGCATGGTCAGCAGTCAGCCGCCGCGCCCGGGTACCACGGCCGCTCGCGGCCTCGGTCAGCGAGGCGAGCCAGACATCGTCCTCGGCCGTGAACGTGACGAGATCGCGTGCGAGATGCGGGTAGCGCAGGTAACACGATTCGTTCACGGGCGAGTCTCCCTGCTCCGTCGCGGGTTTGTCCCCGGCAGCCCGCAATGATGACGGTACGGGCGCCCGGATCTCATCGGCAGGCGAGCCGGGCATAACGGGATCACTCTAGGGCCGGGTCATGTCGCTCTGGTGGCCCGCGGCTAGGTCAGGACCTCAATCATCTGAGCCAGAACCAGGCTGCGGCTGCGGCCGTCAGGCAGGCAGCGAGGACGACCGCGTGCAGTATCGCAGCGAGCCACATGGCTGATCTCCAGCGGCTTGGGGCGGCGGAGGAACGGTCCAGAATGCGCAGCGAGTCGATGCCAAGATCCGCGGCTAGGCGCCGCTGAATCTCACGGATCGGTTCGGCGGCGACCCAGGCAATCTGGCGTTGCCTGCGAGCGGTCAGGTTGGCGGTAATGGCGACAGTGGCAGCCAGGAGCGCGACGGCACCGGCGATACCGTAGAGCTTGTCGCCGAGTGCGGAGACGTAGGCGGCTGACAGGAGAGCGAACGCCACTACCGCGAAGTTCAGCATCTGCATGCCGTGGCTTATTCGCAGCTCGAACCATCGCCAGGCGTGGTCCAGCGCGGTGGCCAGTTTGGCGTGATCGTTCTCGCCCGCCGCGACCGGCGAGGCAGCGGCGAGAGGTGCCACACGAGCTGGATCATCTCGATGGCCGGCAGTAACCACACAAGTGATAATGGCGTGTCCCGTTCGGCTGCGAGACGCGTTCAGCGTGACAGCGAGCGCTCCCTGCGACATGTCTGCCGCGCCGATAATGTACATTATGTAAAGTAAATCGGATTGCGGCAGGACGCTCCGGCCGATCCAGAGGCTTTGCTCGGCCATGGGTGCGAGTCTGGTGTACACCCGGCAGCAGCAGCGCCGCACCCATCAACGGGCAGCACGGGGCACCGCAGCCCGGCGGCAGGCTGATGCCCAGGTATGTGACGGAACGTAACCAGAACCATTACAGTCTGTGGGCTTTAGTGGCGTGAGCGTTAGCTGGCACGAGAAACGCTGCAGGGACGGCGGCCACCGGCGCCGAAGCTTCCTCGGACCATATTCGACGGAGACAAGATCGCCCGGTGAGACCGGACTTCAGCTGCTGGACAGGCTCAGGATGGACAGCGGCAGGCCAGCCGGCTGGCTGGTGCCGGGGGCGACGTAACTGACGTTGTACGCGGTCGTGGCGCCGGTGTTCCCGGCGATGTCGAACAGCACTTGGTGCTGGCCCGCGGCCAGGTCGGCGCCCTCGCACATGCCCGCCATGGTTCCGGCGTAGGTGCCCAGGAATTGCATGTTGATGTCGCCGTTGTTGCCGTCCTGCTCGTAAATCTCGTTCGTCAGCACGAGCTGGCCGTCGACGTCCATGACGAAGTCGGCGGCATCAGCGACGCAGAATATCCACTCTCCGCTGCTCGGCAGCGTGATGCTCCCGGTCAGGACGAGGGACCAGTTGCCGGCCGGGTCCGCGGCCAGGCCCGGCGGCGGCGCCCCGGCCGGCCAGGTGGAGCACAGGTCCACGTCGCTGGTGCTGCCGATCGGGATGTCGTACCCGCCGCACGGCACCGGGGCGGCGACGGTGAAGACCGCGGTCGCCGACGTCGAGCCGGTGTACTGGGGGCCCACACCTGCGGACGGCGTGTACACGGCGCTCACCTCGTGCGCCCCGGCGGTGGTATACGTGACGGACGCGATGAACTGGCCCGCGGAGTTCAGCGGCAGGTCACTGGCGAACGGCGTGCCGGAGCCGTTGTCGTACAGGCTCACCGTCCCGGAGGCCACCGGCACGGCCGGGCTCTGCGTGGTGTCGGTGACGGTCCCGGTGTAGGTCACCGGCGTGCCCGCGGGCCCGCCGCCCCCGACCTGCGACAGGCTGACGGCGGTCGCGTCGGGCGTCGAGTAGACGTACGCGTCGCCGGTGTCCGGGTCGGCGGTCAGCGCGGTTTCCCCGTCACCGGACAGCGCCACCGACGGGCCGTTCGCGTTGCCGCCGTTCAGCATGGCCGTCGGCGTGCCGGACCACCCGGAGCCCGCGGTGTAGAGATCGGACGGGGGGGCCGGGTTCGCGCCGAAGCCCACCAGCGCCGCCTCGCCGTCGCCCGACAGCGCGACCGACCAGCCGGAGAAGACCGGACCGGTGCCGTCCGGCTGGATGAAGCTGGCCTCCGGCGCGTCCGACCAGGCCGACGAGCCCGAGTACAGGTAGGCCGCGCCCGACGCCGTGCCGGAGGGCGCAGCGAAGGGCGCGCCGATCAGCGCCTCCTGCCCGCTGGCGGAGAGCGCCACCGATCCGCCGAAGTACCCCTGCTCCCCCGCCGGGCCAGTGAACGCGAAGGCGGGCGTGCCGACCTGCGACCAGCCCATCGCTGGGACCGCGTAGAGATAGGCGGCACCGTCGCCGGGACTCGCGACCGTGGCGTCCGGCGCGCCGATCAGCGCGGTCTGCCCGTCCGCCGACAGCGCCACGGCGAGACCGAACCCGTCGCTGGCTTCCGGTCCCCCCGGCGACTCCAGCGCCGCCTGGGCGGACCAGCCGCCCCCGGTGTCGGTGTACACAGATGCCGTGCCCACCCCGCCGACGATCGCCGTCTGCCCGTCCGCCGACAAGGCGACGTCGTGGCCGAAATCGGCGACACCCGTGGACACGGTGAAGACCGCCGCGGGCGTGCTGGACCAGCCGGAGGAAGCGGTGTAGAGATACGCCGTGCTCCCCCCGTTGCAGCCGATCAGCGCCGTCTGGCCGTCACCGGAGAGCGCCGCCGAGTAACCGCAGTCCGACGGATAGCTGAACGTCGCGACCGGGGCCGGCGACCAGGTCCCGCCGGACTCGGCGAAGATGTACCCGGCGCCGGTGCCGTACGCCCCGCCACCCTGCGCGCTGAGCAGTGCCTCCTGGCCGTCCGACGACAGGGCGACCGAGGCCGCGTCGACCGGGAGCGCCGCGACTGGCTCAGTGGCGGGCACGATGTACGGGTCGACGCTGACCGGGTAGGCGGCGCCCAGATCGCGGACGGTGATCCGCAGCACGCCGCCGCCCACGGACAGGTACCCCGGCAGCGCCCGGCCACGGGCGTCGGTCGCGCGCAATCCGCCGTAGACCAGCGCCGGGCCGGTCCGGCCCGTGAAAGTGACCTGCCCCGGACCGCTCTGGCTCGCGGTGAAGCCTCCGCTGTAGCCGATGCCGATCGTCACCGAACTACCGGAGCCCGGTGGCCTGCGCGCGATGGTGAAGCCCTGCTCGAACCCCGCGGCCAGCGTCTTATACCACGCGGTCAGTCCCGGCCCGGCGGTCTGCGTCACCGTCTGCGACCGGAGCGTGAACCCGCCGGGCCGCAGTGATTCGGCCGCCGCGCCCCGGCCCGCTGACAGCGGCCGCAGTGCCAGCACCGCACCGCCGCGCCCGACGGACACCGTCCCGTCCTGGTCCCACGACAGCGTCAGGCCGTCCGAGGTCATCGGCATG
>JASHUI010000457.1:0-2597 GCA_030040095.1 Streptosporangiaceae bacterium
GCCAGGTCGGCGCCGAGCGTGGTCGCGGGCTCGCGCCGCCGCTTCCGGTAGCCGTTGATGAACGTGTTGGCCAGGATGCGGTGCAACCAGGCCCGCATGTTCGTGCCCGGCCGGAACTGATGGAAGGCGGCATACGCCTTGGCCACGGTCTCCTGCACCAGGTCCTCGGCATCGCTGGAGTTCCTCGTCATGCGAAATGCCGCCGGGTAGAGCTGGCCCACGACGGGCAGGACATCCCGCTCGAAGTCTGACTGACGGTCGTGGTTCAGGTCCTCTGGCCTCATCGTCGCTGCACTCCCTCGTTGCCTGTTCGCTCGGCTGTCTCGCTCTAACAACTGTTAGACGCAGTCGATTGCCGTTACGATGCGTGATCTGCGTAACATTCAGGCTGCCAGGCGTCGACATCCGGCTATCAGTCGGCTGCATCCCGGCTATCAGGCGGCGACCCGTCGCTAGCAGCCGGCAGCTGGTGCCCGGTGGCCGGGCGGGTCAGATCCAGCCGTGATACCACATCCGGGACAGCCAGGTCGAATACGGGACGACCTGGGCGGCAAGCACCGGGTACATGTACCAGAAGTCCCAGAGCACTCCCAGCAGGTACGCGCCGGACAGGACCGCGCCCAGGCCGCGCCGGGCCGGCGCGGCCCGGGCCGGGCCGATGATCAGGCCGAGGCACAGCGTGATCCCGATGACCAGGAACGGGTCGAAGGCCACCGCGTAGAAGTAGAACTCGGTCCGGTGGTCGTGCAGCGCGAACCAGAACCAGGGCAGCCACCCCGCGGCGACGCCCATGAGCACCGCGCCCGCCCGCCAGTCCCGGCGCAGCAGCCACCAGGCCAGACAGGCCAGCAGCACCGGAATCGAGGCGTACCAGATGAACGGGGTGCCGATGGCGAGCACCTCCTGGGAGCAGGACGGCGCGCCGCAGGTCTTCGGGGTGGCGTAGAAGAACGAGACCGGCCTGGTGGTCAGCAGCCAGGTCCACGGCTGCGACTTGTACGGGTGCCCGGTGGTCAGGCCCAGGCCGAACTGGAGCATGTACCGGTTGTACTGATACAGCGAATCCAGCGCCGACCAGATCGGCGTGTGGTTGCCGTGCAGGGCGGCCCAGTTCCGGTCGTAACCGTACGGCGAGGCCAGCCAGCCGCTCCATGAGGCCAGGTAGGCGGCCGCCGGCAGCACCGCGAACGTGAGCGGCAGCCACTTGCCGTCGCGCACCAGCGCGCCCCGCCATGGCGCCAGGTACCCGGCGGCGCGCCGGGCGCCGAGGTCCCAGGCCACGGTGAGCAGCAAGAAGGCCGGCAGGTACCAGATCCCGTTCCACTTCGACGCCACCGCGGCCCCGATACAGACCCCGGCCGCGGCGCGCCACCAGCGGATGCCGAGGCCCGGTCCGGCGTCGTCGGCGGTCCCGGCTTCGGCCGCCATGGCGATCCTGGCCCGCGACTGGTCCCGGTCGAGCACCAGGCAGCCGAACGCGGCCAGCACCCAGAACATCACGAAGATGTCCAGCAGGGCGGTGCGGCTCATCACCAGCTCGAGTCCGTCAAGGGCGAGCAGCAGCCCGGCCACGCAGCCCAGCAGGGTGGACCTGGTCATCCGGCGGGCGATCCTGGCCGTCATGAGGATGGCCAGGGTGCCGACCAAGGCCACCGAGAAGCGCCACCCGAACGGCGTCAGCCCGAACAGCCACTCCCCGCCCGCGATAAAGATCTTGCCAAGCGGAGGGTGGACGACGAGTTCGCCTCCGGTGCCCAGGATGTTTGTCTTGCCCTCGACCAGCAGCGTGTTCGCGTTGGCGACGTGGTTGATCTCCACGCCGTGGCGCAGGATCCCGTACGCGTCGCCGACGTAGTACGTCTCGTCGAACACGACGGCTTTCGGCGTGCCCAGCCGGTAGAACCGAAGGAACGCGCCGAACGCGGTGACCAGCAGCGGCCCGATCCATCCCCACAGCGGGTTGCCGGGGATGGGCGGGGCCAGCCGGTCGATCAGGCCGCCGGAACGGCTGGCGTGCTCCGCCACTGTGGGCTCGGTCTCATATGCGGTCATCGGATGCCATCGTAGGCGTGGGTGAAGGCTAGCGTGGGGCGCGACATGGAACACGGCACCGACCGCCACGGCGCGGCCCGCGACGACGTCACCGCCGCTCCCGGCGGCTGCGGCGGGACGCTCACGATCGCCGCCGTGCCGATCGGCAGGCCGCAGGATGCCTCGCCGCGGCTGGCCGCCGCGCTCGCCGAGGCGCCGGTCGTGGCCGCCGAGGACACTCGCAGGCTGCGCAGGCTGGCGTCCATGCTCGGCGTGCGGATCGGCGGCACCGTGGTCTCGTACTACGACGAGGTAGAGGCGGCGCGGGTGCCCGCGCTGCTGGCCGAGCTGACGGCCGGGCGGGACGTGCTGCTGGTCACCGACGCGGGCATGCCCGGGATCAGCGACCCCGGCTACCGGCTGGTGGTCGCGGCGGCGGACGCCGGGATTCAGGTCAGCGTGCTGCCGGGCCCGTCGGCCGTCACCGCGGCGCTCGCGGTGTCCGGGCTGCCGAGCGACCGGTTCTGCTTCGAGGGCTTCCCGCCGCGCCGGGCGGGCGAGCGGGC
>JASHUI010000458.1:0-2937 GCA_030040095.1 Streptosporangiaceae bacterium
CGTACCAGGCCCGGGCGTTGACCAGCCCGGCGAGCCCGGCCACCGCTATCGCGGCCGCCGCGGGCAGGCTGGCCATGGCGGCGGCCGCGCCGGACAGCACCAGGAAGCTGGTCAGCAGCCAGCCGATGGCGCGGGCCGGCGGCAGCGACCGCCACCAGGAGCCGCGCAGGCCGCCATGCGCCAGCGGCACCAGGATCAGCAGCAAGGCCGGGAGCGCGGCGAGGAACGGCCAGGAGAACGGCAGCAACGAGACGCCGAACAGCAGGGTCACCACGGGGGACAGCAGCACGCCGGCGACCACGGTGAAGGCCGCGCAGCGCCCGAACGTCGCCGCCCAGGCCGGCCGGGACAGCCGCCGCGGCCAGGCCAGCCGGATCAGGACCGTGCTGATCGCGGCCCGGCCGGCCACCAGCCCGGCGTAGGCCAGCCCGAAGCCGTACCACGACCGGTTGTAGCCGAACAGCCAGCGCAGGTCGTGGAAGACCGCCAGCGGCGGCAGCGCGGTGACCTGCGGGGCGATGGGCCGGGCCACGGGGGCGAAGACCGTGAGCAACCATGCCTCGGCCACGGCACCGCCGATGGCCAGCGCGATGAGGCCGCGATGACGCAGGAACCCCTCGGCTGGCGGGTCGTGGCCTGTGGGCGTGGTCCGCTCCGGCTCCGCTTCCACCTTGGCCGGTGCAACCGGCCCGCCCTGCCGCGCATTCCGCCGCGGGCCCGATCGCCGCCAGCTACTCGCCACACCGCACCGGATACTGGCAGTCATAGCCGATGCGCCTTGCTCCCCAGGAAGAAAGGTGTATATGGCCATGATAAAACGTGGAACAACCGAATTCCGGGGCCGGGCCACCGTCCCGGCCGGCCCCGGATCAGGTTACGCCGCGGGGGCGGCGCCGCCCCCGGGCGCCTCCCAGGAGCGGCGCGAACGCGCGATACCCTCGATCACCGGGAGGGCGCAATGGTGCGACTCGGCGGAATGTACGGCCCCGATGCCACGTTCCTCGGCGTGCCCCGGGCCGACCTGGCGGACCCGCAGGCCTGGGCCGGCACCGACATCATGATCATCGGCGCCCCGTTCGACGGCGGGACGTCGCACCGGCCGGGGGCCAGGTTCGGCCCGCAGGCGATCCGGTTCACCGACTACCTGCCGCACGACGGGTCGCGCCCGCACCTGGCGCTGCGCGTCGACCCGCTGACCGAGCTGCGCGTGGCCGACGTCGGCGACGTGGAGATGCCGTCGGGGGACACCGAGCTGTCCCTGCGCCGGCTGGAGGACGCGGTGCACCAGGCCTGCCGGGGCGGCGCCATCCCGGTCATTCTCGGCGGCGATCACACGATCGCGCTGCCCGACGCGACCGGAGTGGCGCGGCACGTGGGCTGGGGCCGGGTATCAATGATCCACTTCGACGCGCACGCCGACACCGGCGACACGCAATTCGGCTCGCTGTACGGGCACGGCACGCCCATGCGCCGCCTGATCGAGTCGGGCGCCGTGCGCGGGGACCGGTTCCTGCAGCTCGGGCTGCGCGGTTACTGGCCGGAGCCGCAGACGCTGGAATGGATGGCCGGGCAGCGGATGCGCAGCTTCGAGATGACCGAGATCGTGTCCCGCGGCCTGGACGACTGCCTGTCCGAGGCGATGCGCATCGCCACCGACGACTGCGACGGGGTGTTCCTGTCCGTGGACGTCGACGTGGTCGATCCCGGCATGGCGCCCGGCACCGGGACCCCTGAGCCCGGCGGGCTCACCAGCCGCCAGCTGCTCGACGCGGTGCGCCGGATCGCCATGGAGGCGCCGCTGGCCGGCCTCGACGTGGTGGAGGTCGCCCCGCCCTATGACCACGCCGAAGTGACCGCGTTCCTGGCCAACCGCGTCGTCCTCGAGGTGCTCTCCGGCATCGCCTGGCGCCGCCAGCGCGCCGACCCGGCCGCCGGGAAGAGCCACGCTCCCCAGGCGCCGCTGCTCGAAGACCGCGACGCCGGGCCCGCCTGATCTAGCTGGTTAGATAAATCTCACCCGGGACCTGCGGCCGAATAATCGAGGCGATCTATACTCGGCGCATGCTGGACGTGACCAGGCTGCGCGTGCTCGTCGCGGTGGCCCGGTACGGCTCGGTGACGGCCGCGGCGCGGGCGCTGAACTACGCCCAGCCCTCGATCAGCCACCACCTGGCCCGGCTGGAGGCGGAGACCGGGGCCCGGCTGCTGCAGCGGGCCGGCCGCGGGGTACGGCTCACCGACGCGGGGCGGCTGCTGGCCGAGCGCGCCGAGGAGATCATCGGCAGGCTGGACGCCGCGGAGAACGAACTGGCCGCCCACGTCGGCCTGCGCGAGGGACGGGTGCGACTGGCCTCGTTCCCGTCCGCGCTCGGCACGATCGTCCCGGCCGCGGCGGCGCGGCTGGAGGCGGAGAGCCCCGGCATGGACCTGATGCTGGCCGAGGCCGAGCCGCCGGAGGCGCTGCGCATGCTGCGCGCGGGCTACGTGGACGTGGCGCTGGTGTTCCGGCACTACCAGGAGGACGCCGACCCGGGCCCGCCGGAGCTGGACGAGGAGGGCGCCCGCGGCAGGCTGCTGCTCGACGAGCCGGTCCACATGGTCACGCGCTCCCCCGGCGACGGCGAGGCGGCGATGCCGGATCTCAGCGCGCACGCCAAGCACCGCTGGATCGCCGGGTGCGAGCGCTGCCGCGAGTACCTGGTGCGCCAGTGCGCGCTGGCCGGGTTCACCCCGAAGATCGCGTTCACCACCGACGACTACGTGGCGGTCCAGGCCCTGGTCGCCGCGGGCCTGGGGGTGACCACGCTGCCCGGGCTGTGCCTGCGCGCGGCCCGCCATCCGGGCATCCACGCGGCCCCGCTGCCCGGCGCCCGGCGGCACGTGTTCGCGATGACCTACGGCGAGCCGCCGGACCCGCCCGCCACCGCCCGCCTGATC
>JASHUI010000459.1:0-4847 GCA_030040095.1 Streptosporangiaceae bacterium
CCGCCGCGACCGGGCTCGCCCTGATCGTGGGCATGACCAGGCTGCTGTTCGTGCTGGCCGGCACCACCCCGATGGCCGGAGGGCCCGCGTTCGTGCCGACCCGGGCGGCGGCCCTGGCCGCCGCGGCGCCGGACGGCCGCAGCGATCCCAAGCTCACCGATGCCGTGCTGGTGATCCCGGGGTTCGGGTCATCCTGCTGCTACCCGTCCCGCAGCCGCGCGCTGATCGGCCCGTCGGCGCTGGTCCGGCCGTTCTCCTACGCGGGGCTCGATGCGGCGGGCCGGCCGTTGCCGTACGGGCTCGATGCCACCGACCTGCCGCTCCCCGTGCTCGGCGACCGGATCGCCCAGCAGGTGGTTCGGCTGCACCAGGAAACCGGGCGGCCGGTCGACATCGTCGCCGAGAGCGAGGGCACGCTCGGCGTCTACGCCATGCTGGCCCGGCACCCCGGCCTGCCGCTCGGCTCGATCGTGCTGCTCAGCCCCATCGTCGACCCGGGCAGGACCTCGTCGCCGGGCCAGAGCGCAGACCCGGTGTCCGGCGACGCGCTGAGCCAGCTGGTCAGGATGGCCGGCGCGCTGTCGCCGTTCGGGGAATCCGGGGCCCAGGAACTGATCGAGTCGGTCCGCAGCGACGGCGCCGCGTTTGCCGCCGCCGCCGCGAAGAACGGGCAGCACATCCACTGGCTCGCCGTGATACCGCTGGCCGACGCGGTGACGCTGCCCGTGTGCGACCTGCCGAGCAACGTCATCGTGGTGAGTGCCCTGCACGGCAGCCTGCTCGGCGACGATGCCATCGACCGGCTGGCGCACCGGTTCCTCAGCGACCAGCCGGTGGGCGGCGAGCAGCAGATGAGGGACACGGCCGAGGTCATCGCCGCGGCGGCCTCGGCCTGGCGGATGCCGGCCATCGGCTCCGCGCCAGCAACCTGCACCGGGTGAACCGGGTGAACCGGGGCCGGCCGGGCGGTTACGTTGCCCGCGAGCCGGAGGCGGGCGAAGCAATGAAGTGGCATCGTAGGACGACCCCGAATCCCCGGAGGACAACCGCATGGAAACCAGCGACCGGACCGGCCAGCCTGACCGCCGGATCGCCGTGCCGGGAACCGCGAACCTGCGCGACGTCGGCGGCTACCCGGCCGCCGACGGCGGTACCGTGCGCTGGCGGACCCTGCTGCGCTCGGACGCGCTGAGCCGGCTTGACGACGCCGGCCGGGCGGCACTGGCCGGGCTGGGCCTGCGGACCGTGGTCGACCTGCGCACCGAGGAGGAGGTCGCCGTCGCCCCCGGCGCGCTGGACGAGATCGCGGGGCGGACCTTCCACGTGCCGGTCTTCAGCGGCGCGGCGGTCGGCCGCCTCCGGCCCGAGCTGGCCGCGGTCTACGCGTACATGATCGACGACTGCGGCGCGGCCATCGCCGAGGCGATCGGCCGGCTCTGCGGCGAGGGCGCGCTGCCCGGGCTGGTCCACTGCACCGCGGGCAAGGACCGCACCGGGCTGGTCGTGGCGCTCATCCTCGAGGTCGTCGGCGTGCCCGACGACGTGATCGCCGCCGACTACGCGCTCAGTTCCTCGCACCTCGATCCCGAGCTGACCGGGGCCATCCGTCGCATCCAGGCGCTCGGCGGCGTCGGGCGGTGGATCGACCTCGGGGCCTTCGGCTCCCCGCCGCAGGTCATCCTCGAGGCCCTGGCCCGGGTCCGTGACCGGTCCGGGAGCGTCGGCGGTTATCTGCTGGAGAACGGGCTCAGCCCGGGCGAGCTCGATTCCCTGCGCGCCAGCTTGATCACGCGCGAGCCCGGTCCGGCCCTTCGGCGGCTATGACGGGTTCGTGCCGGAGCGTAAAATTCACCGAGTTCGCAATGAAGCATCTGGCATTGGCCTCGCGGTGCAAACTCGCGGCCTTCTCGATCATGGTCGCGTCCGCGACCGTGACCCGCGGCCGGAGCACCACCTCGGTGAAGTGGCCGCCGCCGTCCGCGGTCTCGGCCATCGTGCCGTGCGCGTCGTCGGCGTAACCGGTGACCACGACCCCGGCCACGGCGCACAGGTGCAGGTACCACAGCATGTGGCACTGGGCCAGCGCGGCGGTCAGCTCGAGCTCGGGGTTCCAGCGGGCCGGATCGCCGCGGAACGCCGGGTCGGAACTCGCCGCGACCGGGGCTCGCCCGTCCGCGGTGACCTCGTGATCCCGGCTGTAGTCCCGGTAGCCGCTAGTGCCCTGGCCGTGGTTGCCGGTCCAGGTCACCGTCACGTCATAGCTGTGCGTTCGCGGCACGGGAACCGCCCTTCGGCTGGACCGCCTTGACCGGCTGCCCGGGGAGGGGGGGATCGCCCGGGCAGCCGACAGAGCGGACGTCAACCGCGTTGCGTCAAGACCAGTGTTGCACATGAGACGAAATATGTGCTTACTATCCGCTAGCGGTCGTTCACGTACCCCCCTTGCGATGCCTGTGACATCCAGCGTCGCAGGTCAGAGGGTTGTGGGCGGGCAACACGCGCGAAACAAGCTAGCGCCGTCAAGGCCAGGTGACCACGGCCGAGCCCGGCGGAACGGCCGATTCCGGTAGTGCATACCGCGTCGGCGCGAACGCGGCGAGCGCCCGGGACGCGCGCTGACGTCATGACGGTCAGCCGGCCGAGCGAACCTCGCCTAACGACGCGCTGACGTCCATGCTGCCCTCGGGCTCGGCGTCGAGGCCGCGCAGCCGGGCGCGGACCCGGCCGGCCCCGGGGTCGTAGTTGTCCTCGAGTATGGCCAGGGCCTCGCTCCACGAGTCGCGGGCCGCCTCCGCGTCCCCGGCGGCGTGATGGGCGTCGCCGAGATGGGTGAGCACCATCGCCTCGGCGTCGTGGTCGCCGAGCTTCTTGAGCAGGGCCAGCGCGCCCCGATAGCACGTTATGGCCTGCGGGTGGTCACCCAGCCGGTGATGGGCGTAGCCGAGGCTGTCCAGGGTTCCCGCCTCGCCGGGGCGCGAGCCGAGTTCGCGGTACAGGTCCAGGGCCTGCTGGCAGAAGGCCAGCGCCCGCTGGTGGTCGCCGAGCTTGGTGCAGTACCAGCCCGCGGCATTGAGCGCCTCGGCCAGGCCCGGCCGGTGGCCCGCCGCCCGGTACAGGTCCAGGGCCAGCTCCGCGTGGCGCACGGCCTCCGCCTCGTGGCCCTGCTGCTCGAACATGAGGGCCAGGCCAAGGTGGGAGCTGGCCTGACCGGGCTCGCTGCCCACCTGCCGGTACAGGTCGAGCGCCCGGGAAAGGTGGCTGTGGGCATCGGCGTAGCGGCCGAGGCGGGTCCGGATGAGGCCGAGTTCCCAGTGCAACCGGGACTGCCCCGAGATGTCGCCCTGGCGCTCGGCGGCGGCGAGCGCGTCCAGGAGCACGGCGTTCCAGTCGTGTTGATGCCAGCGTCCCGACCGCTGCACGAACGGCGCCAGCGTGCAGGTGAGCTGCCAGGCGTGCGTGTCGAACCCGTCGACGACGGCCTGGGTTATCAGCGCCCGCAGGATCTGGTCCTCGGCCTGGAACCACGCCAGCCCTGATTCCTCGTCGCCCAGATGCTCGGGAAGGGCCCCGGGTCTGGGCGGTCTCAGCGCGAGCGGCTCCCGGTTGAGCTGCGACAGCGTGGCGGCCGTGTGGGCCGTGTGCAGGTAGTGATCGAGGATGCGGTGGCCGGCCGCACGCCGCTCGCCGCTGCTCTCGACGGTGCGAACCAGTTCGGTGGCGTACGCCCGCAGCAGGTCGTGGAAGGCGAACCGGCCGGGCGCGTGCTCGGTCAGCAGGGCGGCCCGGGTCAGCTCGCGCAGCAGGCGGCCCGCCTGCGGCGGGCTGACCGCGGCCAGGCTGGCCGCGGCCGGGGCGGCCAGGTCGGGGCCGGGGTGCAGGGCGAGCAGCCAGAACATGCGCCCGGCGTCGGGGTCGAGGTCCTGGTAGGACCAGGAGAACACCGCCCGGATGCTGGTGTCGGGATCTCCGGTATCCAGCGCGTCCAGCCTGGCCACGGCGTCATCCAGCTCCGATGCCAGCTCGGTGAGCCGCTCCCCGGGGCGGGCCGCCGCACGGGCGGCGGCGATGGCCAGCGCCAGCGGCAGCCGGGCACAGACGACGGCCAGCTCGGCGGCGGCGTCGGGCTCTTCGGCCAGCCGGGCGGCGCCCAGCCGCCGGGCGAGCAGTTCCCGGGCGTCGGCGTCGCTGAGCACGTCCAGGGTTAGGGGCGACGCGCCGTCCGAGGCGACCAGCCCGGTCAGCAGGGTGCGGCTGGTGATCACGACGGCGCAGCCGGCGTCGCCCGGCAGCAGCGGCCTTACCTGGGCCGCGTCGCGGGCGTTGTCCAGCACGACCAGCACCCGGCGGCCGGACAGCAGGCTGCGGTACAGCCCGGCCAGCGAATCCTGGCCCGAAGGAATCTGCGCGGCCGGGATCGCAAAGGCCTCAAGGAACCCGCGGAGCGCGTCGGCCGGGCTCATCGGGTTGCTCTCCGGGCCGTAGCCGCGCAGGTTGACGTAGAGCTGGCCGTCCGGGAACTGTGCCGCGACCTGATGAGCCCAGGTCACGGCCAGGGTGGTCTTGCCCACCCCGGCGGTGCCGCCGATGACCGAGATCGCCACCCCGTCGTCGCCGTTCCGGCTGCGGCCGAGCCTGCGCGACAGCGCGTTCAGCTCGAAGGCCCGCCCGACGAAGTGCGAAGCGGCGGCCGGGAGTTGCCGGGGGACGACGTCGACCGGCGACCGTCTGCCGGTCTTCGGCGGCTGCCCGGCCGGCGGGGCCAGCGGTGGCCGGGGAGCGGGCGCGGCGATGTCCACCATGGCCGGATCATAGGCCCGTCCGCCGGCGTCACCGCCCGGCCGGCTCGG
>JASHUI010000056.1:0-3334 GCA_030040095.1 Streptosporangiaceae bacterium
GCCGGCGATACCGGCCCGGTCCGGGCCAGCGCCGGCTCCTGCCCCCGTCCCTCTCCCGGCGGAGGCAGGTGGTCCGGCTGGGGACGGAGGCCGGGAGCGGATGTTCCCCCCGCCGCCGGATGCCTTCGTGGCCGCCCGCGCCGCACGCTGAGGTCACAAGTTCTCAGTCAGCGAAGGAGCGCACGATGAAGTCCGGATTCAGGCAGCTGGCAGCACTGCTCGCGGTCGTCGGGGCCGAAGACCTGGTGATGGTCCCGTTCATGATCGATGCGAACCACCACAACGCGGGTACCCCGCCCATGGCCGCGATCGTCCTGAGCGGCGTGCTCGGCGCCGCGACCCTGGCGAGCATCGCCGGCCTGGCCAAGGGACGCAGGTGGGCCTTCTGGGTGGCGGTGATCAGCCGGATCGTGGACGTGCTGAACTCGGTGCTCGGCGTGCTGGCAGGCCCGGGCGCCGTCTTCGTGATCGGCGGCGCGTTCGCGCTCATCCTGTCCGTTCCCGCCGTCATCCTGCTCGTCCGGCTCAGGCCCCGCGGCGCCGTCCGCGCGGCCACCGGCGCCTAGCGACGGCGCCGTCAGCCGACCCGCCCCTTACGACGCTGGCCCGCGAGCCCGAACCTCGCGGGCCATTTCGTCGGCCGCCGGCCACAACCACCAAGAAATTTGAACGCCACGCCTCGCGCTCGGCCGCGGTCCCGGCCGGACCTGGTCGCCGGCCAACCGCTCGCGCCGCGCCTTCGCAGCGCCGTCAGCGCGAGCCCGCTCCCCCGAGCAACCGGGCGCAGCGGATCAAGCCCACGTGGCTATAGGCCTGCGGGTGGTTGCCCAGCGACCGCTCGGCGACCGGGTCGTACTGCTCGGGGAGCAAGCCGGTCGGTCCGGCCGAGGCGACGAGCTGGCCGAACAGTTCTTCTGCGTCGGCGCGACGGCCGGTCAGCAGGTAAGCCTCGACGAGCCAGGCGGTGCAGAGGTGGAAGCCGCCCTCGCCCCCGGGAAGTCCGTCGTCGCGCCGGTAGCGGTAGACGGTGCCGCCAGCGCGCAGTCCGGCTTCGACGGCGTTGACCGTGGCCTGGAACCTCTCGTCGGCCCGGTCGAGCAGGCCGGACAGCCCTACGTGGAGGCTGGCCGCGTCCAGATCTGTGCTGTCGTAGGCGGCGGTGAACGTCCGCGCGTCCTCGTTCCAGCCCCGCTCGAGAACATCACCGGCAATGGCCTCGCGCAGCGTCGGCCACGCGGGGTCGGGGACGCGGCCGTAGCGGCCCGCGAGCCGGATCGCGCG
Organism: Streptosporangiaceae bacterium; assembly: GCA_030040095.1. Lineage (GTDB taxonomy): Bacteria > Actinomycetota > Actinomycetes > Streptosporangiales > Streptosporangiaceae > JASHPR01. The sequence continues at coordinate 1,282 of JASHUI010000056.1, forward strand.
GTCGATGGCCACCCAGCACATGACCTTGGAATGGACGTGGTGGCGAGGGACGAGGCGTTCCTCCCAGATACCGTGATCTGGTTCCTGCCATCGCCGCGCGACCGCGTCGCACATGGCCCGGGCCAGGGACCAGCCGGCCTCGTCCAGGCGGCCGCGGACGCCGGCCAGGTCCTCGACCAACTCGACCACGGCGCCGAACACGTCAAGTTGCACCTGCTGGTCGGCCAGGTTGCCGATGCGCACCGGCCGCGAGCCCGCGTATCCCGGCAGCGCGTCGATGACCGCCTCGGGGCCGGGCGGGCTCCCGTCGACGGCGTAGACCGGGTGCAGCCGCTCGGGCCCGGGCAGGCCGGCCAGCACCGCTTGCACCCAGCCGACGAAGGCGTCCGCCTCCGCGGTCGAACCCAGTGACACCAGCACCCGCGCGGTCATCGCCGCGTCCCGCAGCCAGCAGTACCGGTAATCCCAGTTGCGGATGCCGCCGATCTCTTCGGGCAGCGACGTGGTGGCCGCGGCGATGATGCCGCCGGTGCCGATGTGGCAGAGCGCCCGCAGTGTGAGGGCAGACCGGGCGGCCAGCGCGTTCGCCGCGGCCGGCAGCGAAAGGCCGGCGAGCCACCCCGACCACCAGGCGCCGGACAGCTCGCGGCGGCGCGTCTCCGGTACCGGATGAGGGGACAGGTCGTCGGTGCCGCAGCGCAATTCCAGCACCACCGGCCGTCCGGGGAGGGGCCGGACCACGGCGCGGGCGGACTCGTGCCCGCCGTCCGACACGATGTCCCACTCGACTCCGGGCGAGCACAGCACGACCGGGTCGGAGGTCCCGGCGATCAGCAGCCCGTGCGGCGCGGCCCGCAGCCGCGTCACGACCTGGCCGAACTCCGGGCGCGGCGCGAACTCCACGACCGCCGCGGCCGAGCCGCTGATCACCCTGATCAGGTCGGTCCGGTGCGGCGCGGTGTGGTGGTCCAGGTAGTCGGTGACCAGCAGGCCAGGCCAGCGCGTCTCCAGCGTCATGGTCCCGGGCACGTACCGCTGCCCGAGCGGCAGCGCGTCCTGCGTCGGCCGGATCGAGAAATGCCCCGCGGGCGCCCCGCCCAGCAGGTGAGCGAACAGTGCGCCGGAGGCCGGCCCGGGGACGCACTGCCAGCACACCGTGGCGTCCGGTGTCACCAGCGCCAGCGAACGCCCGTTGCCCAGCAGTGACAGCCGTTCGATCGGCGCCGCGGTCTCGCCGTACAGCCAGGCCGCCCGCAGCTCCGCCACCAGGGACAGGACGGCAGACACCTCGTGCGGCCCCGCGATGCGGTGGGCGGCGACCGTGGCGCCCGCCCCGACCTTGATGCCCAGGTCCGGGCCGGCGAGCCGGACGAACACCTCCTCGGCGCTGGCGTCGTCCCCGGCGAACAGCGCAGCGGTGGCGCCCCACCGGTGCCGCAGCACGTCGAGCGCCTCGCCCTTGTCGGTGCGGACGACGGAGAGCTCCACGACCGCGGTGCCCTCGGTGACGTACACCCCGTCCCAGGTGCCAGGCCCGCTGCGCGCCCTGGCCAGGACGCGCTCGCCGACCGCCGGGTCGGCCTGGCGCACATGCACGGCCACGCTGGCGGGCTTGACCTCCAGGACGACGCCCGTCTGCCCGGCCGCCATCCGGCGCAGGGCGCTGGCCAGCCTGGCGTGCAGGGTCCGCTCGTGCGGGTCCAGCGCGTGGACGAACCCGATGTCGAACTCGGAGCCGTGGCTGCCGACCAGGTGTACCTCCGCTGGCAGGCGCGACATCGCCGCGAGTTCTCGCAGCGCGCGCCCCGAGATAACCGCCGCGGTGGTATCGGGCAAGGCCGCCAGCGATCGCAGCGCCGCCATGGCCTCCGGCAGTGGGCGCACCGACCACGGGTCGCCGGTGACCGGCGCTAACGTGCCGTCGTAGTCGCAGGCCACGAGCAGCCTGGGCGTGCGGGCCACCGCCACCAGGGCCCGCCGCAACGCGGGGTCCAGCGTGGCCTCCGCGGGCCGCGGCGCGGCCGTCACCTGCGGGGCTGTCGCCGGCGCCCCC
>JASHUI010000460.1:0-5965 GCA_030040095.1 Streptosporangiaceae bacterium
TCCATGTCCTCGAAGTCGTCGGCGGCGAGAAGAAGCACCTTGCGCCCTGCGAGCACCATGCCGGAGACCCTAGCCCATCGGGTACCGGCGGAAGCCGACGGCGTACTCGCATCCCGCGCCCAGCCCGACGTAGCCGGCCATGTTCCGCAGGAACTCGTCCGGGTCGAAGTCGCCGCCGAGGCCGTCGAGGTAGGCCCGGTGCTCGCGCAGCGAGGCGATGCCCGCCTCGATGGTGGCGGTGACGTCGGTGAAGTGGGTTGGGTTGCCGGTGCCGGCCACGTAGGCGTCGCGGATGGTCCGGCACGGCGGCCCGGCCTCGGTGAACACCCACTCGTTGGCCGCGTCCCGGCACGCGTCAAGGACGGCCAGCCCGACCGCCCGGTGGTCGGCGTGGTTGAGCGGGCCGTCCTCGGCCCAGGTCAGGTCGAAGTTCATCGTGATCACTACCTCGGGCAGCAGCCGGCGGAACGCGGCGGCCAGGTCGCGGCGCAGCGGCGCCCCGTACTCCACCAGCCCGTCGGGGTAATCAAGGAACTCGACCGCGGACACGCCCACCACCTGCGCGCTGCGCCGTTCCTCCTCCATCCGCATCGGCCCGGCCTGGGCCGGCGGCAGGCCGGCGATTCCCGCCTCGCCCTTGGTGGCGAGCAGGTACGAGACCTCCTTGCCCTGGCCGGCCCAGCGCGCCACGGCCGACGCCACGCCGTACTCGAGATCGTCGGGGTGCGCGACCACGGCGACGGCCCTGGTCCAATCCTCCGGCATCGGCTGCATCCGCCCGTCCCTTCATCCGGTCTGGTCACGCCGCGCGGTCCCAGCTTGGCACCCTGGGTACATCATGGAGCGGTCCGGCGCGCATGATCCGGAGGGCAGACGCATGAGTACGCCACAGAGCGGCTGGGACGAGAGTTACACGAGGAGCGCGCCCGCGCCCTGGGACATCGGACGGCCGCAGCCCGCGTTCGTACGCCTGGCCGACCAGGGCCTGCTGCGCGGGAGGCTGCTCGACCCGGGCTGTGGCACCGGCGAGAACACGCTGATGGCGGCGGCCAGAGGCGCGGACGCGACCGGCGTCGACATCGCGGTGTCCGCCATCGAGCGGGCCAGGGCCAAGGCGGCCGAGCGCGGCATCAACGCGAGGTTCGAGGTCGCCGACGCGCTCGACCTCGGCCGGCTCGGCCCGACCTTCGACACGATCATCGACAGCGGGGTGTTCCACGTCTTCGACGACAATGAACGCGTCCGCTACGTGGCCAGCCTGGGCTCGGTCCTGGAGCCGGGCGGCCGCTGCTACCTGATGTGCTTCAGCGACCGGCAACCCGGCGACTGGGGTCCCCGCCGGGTTCGCCGGGACGAGCTGATCGACTCGTTCGGCGACGGCTGGACCATGGACGACATCACCGCGGACACCTTCGACGTCAATCCGGGACTGGGTACCGACACGGTCCAGGCCTGGCTGGCGGTCATCCGCCGGAGCTGAACGTGACCTCGGTCACCGGCCGCCATTGCCAGGACCGGCCGACCTGGGTCTGCGCCACCAGGCTCACCGACCTGATCACGATCTCGGTCCTTGGCAACCACCGCCCGAGGGCGGCGATCACCGGAGCGGCAGAGCCGGTGGCGTGACTGTAGGCAACCGAGATGTGCGGCAGCCACGGATCGGTATCGGTGTGGCCGACGCACCCGGCGGCCCTGGCGGCCCCGGTCACCGCCGACAGCACCGGGTCCAGCGCGCCGAGCGGCTCCACCGCGAGCACCACGGCCTCGGGGTGGTAGAAGACCCGGCCCAGGGTGACCGGGATCGGGGCGACCCCGGCCAGCGCGCGCCGCGCCGCCGCCGTCATGATCTCCAGGCTCGCCTCCGGCACCTCGTCGGCGAACCCGACGATGAGCGTGGTCAGGTGCAGCCATTGCGGCGGGACCGGGTCCAGCCCGGGCAGCCCGGCCAGCTTGCGCTGAGCCATGGCCGCGAGGTCGCGGACGGCGGGCAGGTCGTGGAACAGCATGTGCCAGTGGTACTGCTCACGGCCGGGCCGGCGGCCCGGCCGTGACCACCAGTGGTCGGCCATGGTCTCGGGAAGAGGGCTCACGGGCTCCATTGGACCGCGCCGGCCGCGATCCCGGCCAGCGCCCGGGGCCCGGCATGATAGAGCGATGACCAGCGCACGTGACACCGCCCTGGACCTGATCGCCTTTGTCGACGCGTCGCCGTCGCCCTATCACGCCGCCGCCGAGGCGCTTGGCCGTCTCCGCGCGGCGGGCTTCACCGAGCTGGCCCTGAACGAGAAGTGGCCGTCGGGCGAGGGCCGGTTCGTGACCGTCGACGGCGGCACGCTGTTCGCCTGGGTGGTCCCCGGCGAGGCCCCGCCGGACGCGCCGTTCCGGCTGATCGGCGCGCACACCGACAGCCCGACGCTGCGGGTCAAGCCGCGCCCCGACACCGGCCGGGCCGGGGTCCGCCAGCTCGGGGTCGAGGTCTATGGCGGCGCGCTGCTCAACTCGTGGCTCGACCGCGACCTTGGCCTGGCCGGCCGGGTGGTGGTGCGGGCCCCCGGGGGGACGCAGACCCGGCTGCTGCGGGTACACCGTCCGGTGGCCCGGGTGCCGCAGCTGGCCATACACCTCGACCAGGAGCTGCGCTCCGGCGCGCTGACGCTGGATCCGCAGCGGCACCTGGTGCCGATCTGGTCGCTGGGCGAGCCGGAGACGGGTGCGTTCAATAACTTCCTGGCAGCCGAGCTTGACGTCCCAGCCTGGGACGTGCTCAGCCACGACATCGTGGTCTACGACCTGGCCGGCGGCGCGCTGGCCGGGGCCGAGGAGGAGTTTGTCAGCTCGGGCCGGCTCGACAACCTGGAATGCACCCACGCGAGCGTGACGGCGCTGGCCGCGGTGGCCGGCCAGCCGGCCCCGCAGCACGTCAGCGCGGTGGTGCTGTTCGACAACGAGGAGACCGGCAGCGTGTCCGCGACCGGCGCCCGGGGTGCCTGGCTGGGCCGTCAGCTCGAGCGGTCGGTGCTCGCCCGCGGCGGCGGGCGCGAGGAGTTCCTCCGGGCGGTCGCGGGCTCGGTGCACATCTCGGCGGACATGACCCACGCCACGCACCCCAACTACCCGGACAGGCACGAGCCGGACCATCAGATCGCGCTGAACGGCGGCCCGGTCATCAAGATGAGCGCGAACGTGTTCTACGCCACCGACGCGGCCACACACGCGGCGTTCCTGCTCGCCGCGGAGCAGGCCGGCGTGCCCGTGCAGTACTTCGTGAACAAGAGCGGCGTGCGCAGCGGGTCGACGATCGGGCCGTACGTGGCCGCTGGGCTGGCCATGCCCACCGTCGACGTGGGCAACCCGGCGCTGGCCATGCACTCGGCGCGCGAGCTGGGCGGAGCCGAGGATCCCGAGATGCTGATCGCGGCGCTCAGCGCGTTCCTGACCCCGGCCTAGCATCGGCAGCCGTCGTGCTGAGCCGTCGCGCTGGTACGTTGGAATGAAAGGCGCAGGAGGGAGACGGCATATGCCGAGCACGGACGGGACATTGACCACCCAGGACACCGAGCTGCTTCGCAAGGAGTTCTCGGCCAGCCCGGTCTACCGGCTGGCTCAGAACGCGGTGACCCGGGTGACGGTCGATGACGTGGCGATCAACCGCGAGATCGTTAATGCCACCGACCATTCCCTCTCCGTCGTGCTGGACGACTGGAAGGTCACCAACCAGAAGAGCAGCGGCCGGTGCTGGCTGTTCGCCGGCCTCAACCTGCTGCGCGTGGACGCCATGAAGAAGATGGGGCTGAAGGACTTCGAGTTCTCGCAGAACTTCCTGATGTTCTGGGACAAGATCGAGCGGGCCAACTACTTCCTCGAGGCCGTCATCGAGACCGCCGACCGCGACGTCGACGACCGGACCGTCGCCTTCCTCCTCGGCGCGGTGGCCGACGACGGCGGGCAGTGGAACATGTTCGTGGCCCTCGTCAGGAAGCACGGCCTGGTGCCCAAGACGTCCATGCCCGAGACCCAGAGCTCGTCCGACACCGCCCGGATGAACTCGGTGCTGCGTAACCTGCTGCGGCAGGGAGCCAAGTCGGTGCGGGCGGCGGCGTCGCGCGGCGGCGTCGACGCGGCGCGGGCGCAGAAGGCCGACATCCTGCGGGTGGTCTACCGGGTGCTCTGCATCCACCTCGGAACCCCGCCGGATCACATTGACTGGCAGTGGAACGACCGGGACAGGGAGTTCCACCGCGACGGGGTGCTGACTCCGCAGGAGTTCGCCGCCAGGTACGTGGACCTGCCCATCGACGACTACGTGTGCCTCGTCCACGACCCGCGTCCGTCCAGCCCGGTCGGCCGGACCTTTACGGTCCAGTACCTCGGCAACGTGCTCGGCGCCGCGCCGGTCGTCTACCTCAACGTCGAGATGCCGCTGATCAAGGACATCGCCGCGCGAGCCCTGCAGCGGGGCGAGCCGGTGTGGTTCGGCTGTGACGTCGGCAAGATGATGAGCAGCGAGTACGGCGTGTGGGACGCCAGCCTCTACGACCTGCCGTCGGTGTACGACACGACGTTCACCCTGGACAAGGCCGACCGCCTCGTCTACCACGAGACCAGGATGACGCACGCCATGCTGTTCACCGGAGTGGACCTGCTCGACGGCGCCCCGCGCCGGTGGCGCGTCGAGAACAGCTGGGGCGCGGACAGGGGCAAGGACGGCTTCTACACGATGAACGACTCGTGGTTCGACGAGTACGTCTTCGAGATCGCCGCCCGGCGCGACGCGCTCCCCGAGGCGCTGCGCGAGGCGCTCGACACCGAGCCGATTGTGCTGCCCGCGTGGGATCCCATGGGGTCGCTCGCTCGTTAGGTTGACATTCGGCCCAAATCCGTGTGTAATCGGCTGCGCGACCTTTGCGGTATGCAACCGGATGTCGGTTGACATGCCGCCTGCCTCAGAGTCCAAGAATTAGTTAGCTTCGCGGGCGGAGGTGCGCATGCCGGTACTCAGGGCTGCGCCACGGGCTCGCCTTAGTCATTCCAATGCGGTGGGGGACTGGTCGCTTCGCGCGTTAGTCGAGGATTTCCTGCCACCGGGTGGCGGGTGGACGCTGCGGAGCGAGCATCCCTGGCTTTATGTGGAGCCGGATGGCGGTAATACTCCGGATCAAGGATGGAAGCTTCGGGTCTCCGGTACCGTGCTTTCAGCCAGGCAGATATTATGCGGAGTTCTGCCGATCTTGACAGCCGAGCCAATCGAGTTCAAGTTGCCTGTCGATCTCGGGGTGCTCGAGTGGGCGTGCAGTAGCGTTTGCCCGCGTGAGATGGCCGGGAAGTTCGTCACGATCTACCCGCCGGACGATGCCACGTGTGGCAGGCTTGCCGGGCGGCTGGATGAGGCGCTGGCGGGCCTGGAGGGGCCGGCGGTTCTTTCTGACTTGTCCTACCGGCCCGGTAGCCTGGTCTCTTGTCGTTATGGCGGGTTCCGGCGCCGTTACGTGGGCGGCCCGAAGGGCTCGGTCCAGCTGGCCGTGCGGGCTCCCGACGGCGCGCTGACCGAGGATCAGCGGCATCCTTGGTTTGATCCCCCGGCGTGGGCGCCGCCGCCCCCGCCCGGGTTCGTGCTGCCGGATTCCGCCGGGTCTGGCGCCAAGCAAGTTATCTTAGGCGACAGGTTCGCCGTTACCGGGGCGTTGCGGTTCACCGGGCGTGGTGGTATTTACCGGGCCACTGATCTTAAGTCTGGTGGGACGGTGGTGGTCAAGCAGGCGATGCCGCATATGGGGGCGGCCAGGGACGGGCTTGACTCGCGGTCTTTCCTGTTGCAGGAGTGGTCGGTGCTGCATTTGCTGGCGGGTACCGGCATTACCCCGGAGCCGGTGGCGTTGCTGCAGCAGGGCGGGGATGTGTTCGTTGCGGAGGAGTTTCTTTCCGGGGTTCGTATGGACCGGTGGGCGCCGCGGTTTCAGCCGGGGCC
>JASHUI010000461.1:0-6681 GCA_030040095.1 Streptosporangiaceae bacterium
TTTGTCCTGGTCGACCTCGCCGTCCGGGCCCAGTCCTGGCGGGGCCGGGCGCTTGGAGGCGAACAGCAGCGAGCCGTCCGGCAGGAACGCCGGCCCGCCCTCGCCCTCGGCGCTGCGGGTCAGCCGGACGGGCCCGGCCAGGCCGGCCGCGCCCCCCGGCTCGGGCCCGTCGCCCGCGGGCACCGGGATCCGCCAGATGCTGGTGACATACTTTCTCGGCTCGCGTCCCGCGGTCTGCACCGCGGCCGCCAGCCAGGACCCGTCCGGCGCCAGCCGCAGCGCCGTCACCCTTGGTATCGCCACATAGTCGGCCAGGTTGTGGAAGCTCGTCACGGACTCAGCTTGCCATCCCGTGCCGCCGGACGGCATCGAGGATCTGCCGGTAGGCGGGACTGAGCCCGGACTCGAACGCGGCGGTGAGCCCGGCCACGCGGCCCAGCGTGCCGGGCGGGCAGAGCCGCAGCATGGCTTCGAGCAGCCACCAGGAGAGCTCATCCAGGGCCGCCCGCACCGCCGCCGCGTCCCCCGTGCCGCAGGCGTCCTGCAGCGCCGGCAGCGGCGCGGCCGGCTGCTGATCGCAGGCGAACCGGACCGGAAACGCGTCGGTCGGCCGTCCGTCCGACGGCTCGGCCACGGCCGCCTCGAACGCGCTGAGCAGCGGGCTCACCTCGCCCGCGGTCAGCGGGTCGTAGAGGCCGGGGAACGGGACGCTCTCGTAGCCGGGGTCGTAGCCACTGAAGTAGATCGGCGTCTCCGAGCCGGTCCGGCTCAGCGCGCCGAGGGCCATGTCGAGCAGGCTGATCGGCCAGCCGAGGTCGGTGATCGCGTGCGCCCACAGGGCGCCGCGCCGGGCGCCGAGCCCCGCGCGCAGCAGTAGCTGCGCCGATTCGAGCGCCGACTGAGCGTAGAACATGATGTCGGCCGCGTGCAGCCGGATCACCCCGCCGGCGCACCAGTCGAGCAGCCGCTGGCGGATGATCGAGTTGTCGACCACGTGGGTGAACCGGGCGGCCGAGTAGCAAGCCCGGCCATGCCCGGCGGCGTCGGCGACGACCCACTCGGCGGCCCGCTTGGACGCCGTGTACACCTCGCGGGAATACGGCCGCAGCGCCTTGCCGGTCGAGGCGATCACCACGTGCCCGGCGCCGCACCGCTCGGCCGCGGCCACCACGAGGCGGGTGCCGAACACGTTGGTGGTCACGGTCCGGTGCACCTCGTACTCGGCGAGCCCGGGGTCCCGCTGCGCCGCCAGGTGGAACACCACGTCCGGCCGGACCTGGTCGAAGACGCCGGCCAGGCGCCCGGCGTCCCGGATGTCGGCGTGGGCGTACTCGGCCCCGGGCACCAGAGGCCAGCCCTTGGTCACGCCGCGGCTGACGCTGACCAGGCGCCGCGGCCGCCGCCGGGCGACCTGCGCCATCAGCGTCGAGCCGATGCATCCGGTCCCGCCGGTCACCAGCACGGTCGCGCCGCCCAGCCAGGCGTCCAGTTCGGCCTCGGGCACGGCGATGCCCCGCTGCCCCAGGGCGAGGAACCTGGCGTACTCCTCGCCCGCGTCCGGCCGGGCGGCGATCAGCGCCTGGGTCAGGCTCCGCAATTCCCCCAGCGCCGTGAGGGTCAGATGCGTCTGCCCGGCCGGTGCCGCCTCGCGCATGGCCGAGATGATCTCAGAAACAGTCGCCACGGCTGGCTCTCAGTCTCCCTCGCTCATCAGCAGGAACGGTGGGACAAGTCGGGACATGCGGGGGAGTCAGCCGACCTGAGACTGCCAAAGAGTGCCAGACATGGCCATGATTAGGTGGCGATAACGAGATTTTGTTAGGCCGCCGTGGTGCGCGGCCGGGGCCACGGCCGGGCGCGGGCGGACGGGGCAGCCGACACATGGTCATCGGCTCGCAATCCGGTCGTTTCGCCTTCGAATCCGGCCGCCGCTAACTACGCTCTGTTCTACTAACTGCCGGTGCGTTACGACCGCCAGCCGGTGCGTTACGACCGCCACGCTAGCCGCGCTTGCCGACTTCGGGGTGCACGAAGAGGGGTCTGGGATGGCTGTTGTCGCCAAGGGGCCCGATTCGGCGCGCCCGACGGCGGCCAGGCACCGGAAGGCGGCGGCGCGCGGGCCCTTGGCGCAGCGCAAGCGGGCACCGAGCGAGGACCCGCACCCGGTGCTCCCGGTTCCGCCGACCGACACCGAGAAGTATGCCTACGTCCGGCGGCACACGTGGCTGCTCACCCTGTGCGCGGCGATCAGCGTGCCCCCGCTGGTGTACGGCCAGGTCCGGATGGTGCTCAACTCCCCCTGGTTCTACGTGTACGTGCCGTTCGCGCTGTTCGGCGTGCTCTGCTTCGTGCTGTCGGTTACCGCGGACGGGATGAGCCGGAGCTTCGACCTGGCCGAGCACAAACGGGTCGTGGCCAGATGGATGCCGCTGTGGTACCCGTCGGTGGACGTGTTCCTCCCGGTGTGCGGCGAGCCGCTGGAGGTGCTCCGCAACGCCTGGAGCCACGTCGCGCTGCTGCGGAGCCGCTACAAGGGCCGGGTCACCCCCTACGTCCTCGACGACTCGGCCAACCCGGAGATCAAGGCCATGGCCCGGCGGTTCGGCTTCGCCTACGGGACCCGTCCGGACAAGGGGTGGCTGAAGAAGTCGGGCAACCTGCGATTCGGCTTCGGCATCTCGGACGGCGACTTCATCCTGCTGCTCGACGCCGACTTCGCGCCCCGCCCCGACCTCCTGAACGAGACGCTTCCGTATTTCGACGCCTACCCTGAGCTGGGCATCGTCCAGACGCCGCAGTTCTTCCACGTGCTGGACGAGCAGACGTGGGTCGAGCGCGGCGCCGGCGCGGCCCAGGAACTGTTCTACCGGTCCATTCAGACCGCCCGGGCCAACCGGGACGCCGCGATCTGCGTCGGCAGCTGCGCGGTCTACCGCAGGAAGGCCCTGGAGCAGAACAAGGGCATGTCGCTGGCCGAGCACTCCGAGGACCTGCACACCGGCTTCGACCTACGTCGGCTTGGCTGGGGGCTGCGTTACCTGCCGATCGCGCTGTCTACCGGGAACTGCCCGGACAACATCCTGGCCTTCCTGAACCAGCAATACCGCTGGTGCTCGGGCACGATGAGCCTGCTCGGCAACAAGAAGTTCTGGACGACGAAACTGTCGCTGCGCACCCGGCTGTGCTATCTGTCCGGTTTTCTCTATTACATCAACACCGCGATGTTCGCCTTTGTCATCCCGCTGCTCTCGATCGGCCTGCTCGCCTTTGACCCGGGCATTCTGCAGCTGAAGAACCTGATCTTCTTCGCGCCCATCCTGATCTACTCGGGCGTGATCTACCCGATGTGGCACCGGGTGCCCTACCGCCTGGAGGCGTGGTCGGTCAGGGAGATCTCGGCCTGGGCGCATATCTTCGCGCTCACCGACATCATGCGGGGCCAGCTCCGCGGATGGCAGCCGTCGGGCAGCAGCAAGACCAAGCAGGACGGAAGGAGGCGTTTCTGGCTCGGCCTGATCGGATGGAGCTTCGGCTCCGCGGTGGTCTGGTCCGGCCTGGCGTTGTGGCGCATGCTGACGATGAACCCCTACAACTTCGCCCTCCTGTTCATACTCGGCGTCTTCCAGTTCGTCGTGGTGGGCCGCATCCTGCTCCAGCCGAGAGCCGGGAACGGCTCGTGACGCCCGTGGCCGGGGCGCGGGTTCTCGCGGGCGCCGCGGCGATCGCGCTGCTGGCCGGCTGCGGGACGCTGTCGCCGCGGGCATCCTCCGGCACCGTCGGCCGGGCCGCCCCGGCCAAGAGCAGCTCCCCGTCTCCGGCATCGACCGCCAGCCTGCCGTACGACATGTCGGGCCTGCTCGACCCGACCGGCGGGAAGTTCTTCGGGGTCGAGGCGCAGGGCGCTCCGGCCCTGGCCCCGGTCATGTCGTTCGCGGCCAGCCTCGGCAAGCGGCCCGACATGGTCGGCCAGTACCTGGCCTGGGGCAGCTCGTTCGACGCCAGCGCGGTCACCGCCGCGTGGCTGTACGGTGCCCTCTACTACATCGCCTGGGAGCCGTTCGACACCAGCCTGCAGGCCATCGCGCAGGGCCAGAGCGACGCCTACATCACGCGGTTCGCCACCGCGGTGCGGACGCTGAACCTGCCGGTTGCGATCAGCTTCGGCCACGAGATGAACGGCAACTGGTATCCGTGGGGTACCGGCCAGACCACGGCGGCCGAGTTCGTGGCCGCGTGGCGGCACATCCACGACCTGTTCATCCAGGCCGGGGCCGGCAACGTGATCTGGGTGTGGAACCCGAACGTGATCCTCGCCGCGCCCGAGATCCCGCTCGAGCCCTACTGGCCCGGCGACGCCTACGTCGACTGGGTGGGTATCACCGGGTACTTCCCGACCAGCGGCCCGGAGACCTTCGCCAGCCTGTATGGCACCACGATCGCGGAGATCAAGCAGTTCACCGCCAAGCCGCTGATCATTGCCGAGACCTCGGTCGAGACCGGGCCGGCCGAGGTCCAGGCCACGCACAGCCTGGTCGCCGGGGTCATGCACCATCCGAGGGTGCTCGGCTTCATCTGGTTCGACTTCGACAAGGACGGAGTCGACTGGCAGGTCGAATCGCGCCCGATCGTACGGGCCGCCCTGGCCGCGGACATCGCGGGGCTGCAGCTCATCAACCCGAAGAGATGAGCAAGCGGCCGCAGAGCGCGCCGCCGCCGGGCAGGCCGGGCAAGTCAGGTACAGCCCGCCGCGGCGGCGGTCCGGCGCCGTACAAGCGGCCGGTGCAGTCGCCGGACGCCGACACCGTCATGCTGGCCTCGTTCACGGCCGAGCCCGAGGTGTCGCCCGGCGGCCCGGAGCAGGCCGAGGCCGGCGGTCCCGGCACCCGGACCGCGGACGCCGGGCAGCCCGACCTCCAGGGCGCCGGGGGCAACGATCTCGGCGGCAACGATCCAGGGAGCATGGGTCCCGCCTCCGGGCAGGCTGGCCCGGGCGCCGCGTCCGAGGCCGCCTCCTCGAACGGGCACCGCCCGGCCTTCGAGCCCCCGGGCGCGAGCACCCGGATCCTGACCATGCCGCGCGGCAAGCACGGCTCGGGCCCGGCCAGGTTCAGCGAGCCCAGCGCCCGCCGGACCTGGGTCAGCCGCGCCGCGCTGGCCGCGATCTGCTGCGTGCAGGCGATCCTGTCGCTGCGGCTGCAGAACACCGCGTTCGGCGACGAGGGGCTGTACCTGTACGCCGGCCACATGGAGATCGCGCACCTGCTGCACGGCGCGGCGCTGCAGGGCGACTACGCCTCGTATTTCCCCGGCGTCCCTGTGCTGTACCCGGTGCTGGGCGCCGCCGCCAGCAGCCTCGGCGGGCTGGCGGCCGCCCGGGCGGTCAGCCTGGTCGCGATGCTGGTCACCACCGGCCTGCTGTACTCGCTGACCCGCCGGCTGTTCAACGAGCGGGTCGGGCTGTGTGCCGCGGTCCTGTTCTCCGTCGCCCAGGGGACGATCCTGGCCGGCCGCCTGGCCACCAACGACGCCCTCTCGCTCTGCCTGCTCGCGGCGGCGTCCTGGATAGTGGTCCGGACCGCGTCCTGGCGCTGGCGGGCCTACCTGCTGGCCATGCCGGTCGCCTGCCTGGCCGCCGCGACCGACTACTGGGCCCTGCTCTACCTGCCCACGGTCGCGCTGCTGGCCGGCCTGGCCGCGCATCCCCATCTGGGGCGGCCGGCGCTGGTCCGGGCTCTGGTGATGGGCGCGATCATGGTCGAGCTGGTCGCCGCCGGCGTCCTGGTGGCCGGGCGGGACTACGTCACGGCCGCCGTCGCCGCCACGGCGTCGCGTTCGGCCGGCCCCGGCCAGGCGCTGCGGATCCTCACCGAGGCCGGGGAGTGGGGCGGCCTGATCGCGGCGCTGGCCGTGCTGGGCGCGGTCGGGTACGCGATCAGGGCCCGGAACGAGCCGAACGAGCACGTCGCGCTGCCGGGAACCCGCCGCCGCCGGATCGCGCTCGGCATCGCGCTGGCCGGGACCGCGCTGCTGACGCTGGCCGACCAGCTCTACCTCAACACCGACGTGTCGCTGGAGACGCACCTGGCGTTCGGGCTGTTCTTCGCCGCGCCCATGGCCGGCGTGGGGCTGGCCCGACTGGTGGGAGACCACTTCCGGCGGGCCCAGATCGGCGTCGTGGTCTGGGCGGTGGCGCTCATACTCGGGCTGGCCCAGAGCAGCCAGTTCTACGGGAGCTGGCCGGACTCCTCGGCGCTGGTCGGGGAGCTCACCCGGCTGCTCGGGCCGGGCGACCGGTACCTGGTCGAGAACGACGACGTCGCGATCTACTACCTGCTCGGCAATCCAGACGCGCAGCCCAGCCAGTTCACCTCGACCTACTTCATGGCCTACCGGACCCCGGACGGCCTGCTGACCGGCACGCCCGCCTACCTCGCCGCGTTGCGTGCCGGGTACTTCAACGTGGTCATCTACGACGGTACGGTGACCCCGGCCCTGGACCGGACGCTGTCGGCGGCGCTGGAGTCCAACCCTGGCTACCGGCTGGCCGGCACGGTCCAGGAGAACGCGCCCGACTTCCACGCCACCTGCTACGTCTGGGTGCGGACCTGACCAGCGGGCGGGGCCCGGCGCCCCGGGGCGGGCTCAGCGCCGGCGGTGCCTGCGCCGGGCCAGGTGCCTGCG
>JASHUI010000462.1:0-3126 GCA_030040095.1 Streptosporangiaceae bacterium
GACTACCTGGCCACCCGGATCGAGACGCTGCAGGGCCGGCGCCCGGCCGCCGATGAGCTGATGGTCACCAGCGGCGGGATCGACTGCATGGAGCTGATGGCCAAGAGCCTGGTGGACACCGGCGACGTGGTCGTGGTGGAGGCGCCGACCTACCTCGGCGCGATCATGGCGTTTCGCGGCTACGAGGCCGACGTGCGCGGCGTGCCGATGGACGACGACGGGATGCGGGTCGACGTGCTCGCCGGCCTGCTGGCAGGCGGGCTGCGCCCCAAGGTGCTGTACACGATTCCCGACTACCAGAACCCGACCGGCCTGTCCATGAGCGGCCCCCGGCGCCAGGCTCTGGTCGAACTGGCCCGCCGGTACCGCTTCCTGATCCTGGAGGACGTGGCCTACCGCGAGCTCTACTTCGCCGGCCGTGGCCACACGCCGCCGCCCAGCCTGTGGTCGCTGGCGCCGGACGTCGTGGTCCAGGCCGGCACGTTCTCCAAGACGTTCTTCCCGGGGGTGCGGCTCGGCTGGGCGGCCGGCCCGCCGGAGGTCATCGCGCAGCTGATCACGGCCAAGCAGAACTCCGACCAGTGCTCGGGAGCGCTCGGCCAGCGAATGCTGGAGGAGTACGGGCGCGGCGGACACCTCGACCGCCAGCTGGTCGCCTCCCGCGAGCTGTACGCGCGCCGGGCCGAGCTGATGGGCAAGGCGCTGGCCGAGCACATGCCCGAGGGCACCGGCTGGACCACGCCGGGCGGCGGCTTCTTCACCTGGGTGACCGCGCCCGACGGCATCGATACCGTGGCGCTCTCCCCGGCGGCCGCCGCCCGTAAGGTGGCCTACGTCCCCGGGCGGCCCTTCTACGCCGGCGACGGCGGCGCGTCCCAGCTGCGCCTGGCGTTCAGCCGGGTCGAGGACGACCTCATCGGCGAGGGCATAGGACGCCTGGCCGGCCTGTTCCGCACCGCGCTGGGAGAAAAGTAAGGCGGCGCCTCGAGGCGCCCGGAGGCGAGCGAGGGATGGAAAAATGAGCGACGCTGCCAAGCACTTCACGACCGAGGCGCTGGGCGAGCCGGCCGGGCCCGGACGGTACGTCCACATCGACTCGATCACCTCGGCGGAGTTCGTGCCGGGGCTGACGTTCCGCCCGGTGCTCGGCCAGCGGGCCATGGCCAACTTCGTGAGCTTCGAGCCGGGGGCCGAGGCGCCCAGGCATGTCCACGAGGAAGAGCAGATCGTGATCGTCCTCGACGGGGAGATGATCTTCGACCTCGACGGCGACGTGCGGACCATGCGCCGAGGCGACGTCGCGGTGATCCCGGCGTGGGTGCCGCACGGAGCGTGGACGAAGGACACCAGCTGCCTGGAGGTCGACGTGTTCTGCCCGCCGCGCCAGAGCCTGCTCGAGCTGGCCGCGCAGCAGCAGGAGGCCGCGGAGCCCGGCCCCGGCCCGCGGGGCGGCGCCTAGATGGATCTGGGACTGACGGGGCGGCGCGCGGTCGTCACCGGCGGGTCGAAGGGACTGGGCAAGGCCATCGCGGCCGAGCTGCTCGCCGAGGGCGCGCGCGTGGTCATCTGTTCCAGGAACGAGGCCGAGCTGTGGGAGACGGCCGCCCAGCTCAGCAAGGCCGCCGGCGCCGACGCGGGCTCGGTGGTCGCGCTGCGCTGCGACGTCACCGACCCGGAGCAGGTGACGACGTTCATCGACGCCGCCGGCGCGGCCCTGTCCGGAGCAGAGGGCGGCATCGACATCCTGGTCAACAACGCCGGAGGGGCCCGGCCCGGCCGGTTCGAGTCGCTGACCGACGCGGACTGGCAGGCCGACTTCGAGGTCAAGGTGATGTCCCAGATCCGCTGCACCCGGGCCGCGCTGCCGCGGCTGCGGCTGAGCTCGGCGCCGCGGGTCATCAACATCAACGCGGTCTACGGCCGTTACCCGGACCCGGGGTTCCTCGCCTCGTCGGTCAACCGGGCCTCGTGCCAGAGCCTGGCCAAGGCGCTGGCCATCGAGCTCGGCCGCGAGGGGATCCTGGTCAACAGCGTGAACATCGGCTTCGTGGCCACGCCGCAGTGGGACAACATCCATCGTCGCCGGGCGCCGGACCTGCCAGCCGACGAGTTCTTCGGGCAGCTGGCCGCGACCGAGGTTCCCCTCGGCCGGTTCGGCCGTCCGGACGAGGTCTCCGGCCTGGTGGCATTCCTGGCCAGCGACCGGTCCAGCTACATCACCGGCGCGTCGATCGACGTCGCCGGGGGAATGGGAAAGTACCTCTAGGAGTTGCTAACTGCACCATGTGTCGACTCCTCGGATATTGCAGCCGCACCCCGGCCTCGCTCGCCGAGATCATGGGCGAGCCGGGGCTGCATGAGTTCACCCGCCTGTCCGCGTTCCATGGCGACGGCTGGGGCATGGCCTGGTACGACGACGAGCGGCTGGATGTCGAGAAGTCCCCGCTGCGGGCGGTCGACGAGCAGGCCTACCACGAGCTCGCGCGCCGCCCCCTCGCCTCCATGGGCCTGGTGCACCTGCGCTGGGCTACCCCGGGCCTGCCGGTCGAGCCGCGCAACACCCATCCGTTCCGGCTCGGCGACATCGTCATGGCGCACAACGGCGCGATCCATCCGCAGGACCGGCTGGGCGAACTGCTCCCGCCGGACTGGGAGCGGCTGCTGGGCGGCACCACCGACAGCGAGCGGTACTTCCTGCACGTGATGTCCGGGGTCGAGGCGCACGGAGACATGATCGCGGCGCTCTGCGACACGACCGCCCACATCGACGGGCTTTTCTCTGCCAACAGCCTGAACTCCGTCTTCCTGACGCCGGACGCGCTGTACGCGGTGTGCTTCTACGACCCGGACCGGATCCCGCACGACGCCCTGGCCGCGCGAGGTCACGTGGGCCCGACCGACAGCTACTTCGACATGGCGTACCTGGAGACCGACGAGACCGTGCTGGTCGCGTCCTCCGGGTGGTGCCAGGACGGCTGGACCCCGCTGCCCAACCGCCACGCCCTCGTCGTCGACCGCGCCACGCTGCGGGCCAAGGTGGTGCCGCTGGACCCGGCCGACCCGACCCGCGGGCCGTGACCGGGCCCGGCCGGCGGATGCGGCTGAGCCAGCTGGCTCCCCGGCCCG
>JASHUI010000463.1:0-17468 GCA_030040095.1 Streptosporangiaceae bacterium
GTTTGCGCTGCGGCGCTCGATGTCGCGGAAGGCTGCCTCGAGCGACTGCACACCGACCAGGAAGCCGCATGCCGACTCGCCGCGGCCATGCTCCGTCTCGCGATATTTCGCCGGACCGGGAATCTCGCCGGCGCGATGGGCGCGGCCGCCAGTGCCGAGACGATGGCTCGCGCGCTTCCGGCCGGGACGCTTGCTCAACATCCCAGAATGCGGGCGCGGCTGCTGTCCGCCCGCGGCGCTGTGGAACTCTGGTCTGGCAATCTTGACGACGCGGCCGTCACTCTGAACGCTGGCCTGACCACTGCGGCGGGGTCGGCCGGAAGCTATGAACGAGCCGACTGCCTGGGTTATCTCGCTCTCGTGGAAGCCCTGCGAGGCCGACTGGGGCGCGCGGCGGACCTGGCTGCCCGGGCACGGTCGGCCCTGACCGCCCACGAGCAGCGGTCGCCTGCTCCGCGCCCGAACTCCGCAGCGCTCATCGCCCTCGCCTGGGTACACCTGGAGCATCATGATCTGCGCGAAGCCGACCAAGCGCTCAAGGAGATGAACGTCACGCTGACCGTAAGCCCCGACAGGTTCCTCAGCGGGCTGGCTTGTTCCGTGGCGGCCCGAGGCGCCCTTCTCGAGGGTAACGCTGCCATGGCCGAACGGTATCTGGCCAAGGCACGATCCGGGTGGAGCGTACCGGCCTGGCTCGAGCCACGACTGATGGTGGTCGAGTCACAAGTGGCCGCGGCCGTAGGCATCCACCAGCGGCCGTTGGTACGAGCTCAGCGTTACCATACGCTCCCGGCTTCGTCGGATACCTCAGGTGAGGCCACCGGGCCGCTCGTTGTCGAGCCGCTCACCGGACGCGAGCAAGAGGTGCTGCGTCACCTTTCAGACATGCTGAGCACCGAGGAAATCGCCAGCGAGATGTTCATCTCGGCCAACACCGTGAAGTCACATCTCAAAAGCATCTTCCGCAAGCTCGCGGCGGATCGCCGCAGCGAGGCAGTTCGCCGGGCCCGCCAGCTCGAGCTGATCTGATCTCGCCGACGTATACAACGTTCGAGCTGAGGGGTCACAAACAACAGCTCGCACGTCCGGCAGCACGCCGGTGTTCACGGGCGCGGGTCGATCGGAAAATGTCAAGTTTACCTCCAGCAATCTTTCAGTAAATGGTCAGACTAATAGCTGACATTGTCGAGGTGCCTCCCGGGCGCCAGGTCTCCATGCCGTGCCCGGGAGGCACCCCAGAGCGCGCCCCGCCGGCCCGGGCCGGCGGGGCGCCTCCCTCCCGGCGAGTGACCGGGCGACGCGATTTCCCGAGGGATGCTCCACCAATCCACCGCCGCGATCCCCGGCCTACTCACCCAAGCCGGGTGAGGTGCGACGCGGGCGGCCCGGCGAGCCTGGATGAGTACGCAGACGGACCATTCCGAACGACTCGCGGCGCCCCGGTAAGCGCCTGGCTCGGGAGGCTGCAAGGAGGTGGCTCATGTCCGACGCCAGCAGCGAACTGAAGGGTGCCGCCACAGCCCCGGATCTCAGCCAAGAGGAACGGGCTGAGCTGGAGCGCCTCCGTGCCGAGGTCGCCAGGCTTCGCGAACGGCGGCCTAGCCCGGCCGACAGGCACCGGATCAGCTGGCGCACCCCGGTCGCCACCATTCTCATCCTGGTTGGCTGCCTTCTGGCCCCGGTCTCGGTGATGGGTGTCTGGTATGCCAACCAGGTCTCGGACACCAACCGCTACATCGCGAACATCGAGCCGCTGATCCACGAGCCCGTTATCCAGAATGCCTTGACCGACAGGGTCACCTACGAGATCACCAGCCACCTCAACGTGACCAGCTACACCGATCAGGCTGCGGCCCTGCTCACCAGCAAGGGCCTGTCCCGGGTCGGCGCGCTGCTGAAGACGTTCGGGCCCTCGATCGCCGGCGCGATCGACGGCTTTATCCGTACCCAGGTGCAGAAGATCGTGACGAGCCCGCAGTTCGCCCGCACCTGGATCGAGGTCAACACCGTGGCCCACCAGGAGCTGGTAACGGCGCTGTCCGGTCGTGGCGGAGGCGCCGTCGCCGTCAGGAACGGGCAGGTCACCATCGATCTGGCCCCGTTCATCGCCATTGTCAAGCAGTCGCTGGTCCGGCGCGGGTTCACGCTGGTGAAGAACATACCGACGTTCCATCCCACCCTCGCGCTGTTCTCCTCCCGGGACCTGGTCAGGGCGCAGACCCTTTACCGGCTCATCAACGACCTCAAGATCGTGCTGCCGATACTGACGCTGCTGCTGATCGGCCTCGGGATCTACATCGCCCGAGGTCACCGGCGCGCCCTCATCGGAGCCGGGCTGGGATTCGCCGCGTCCATGCTGTTGCTCGCCCTGGGCCTGCTGATCATCCGCGGCATCTATCTGAACTCCGTGCCCAACAGCGTGTTGCCCAGCGATGCCGCGGCGGCCATGTTCGACACCCTGGTCAGGTTCATCAGGACGGCGCTGCGCACACTCCTGGTGCTCGGCCTGGTCGTGGCGGCAGGCGCCTTCATGACCGGGCCGTCGGTGACAGCGGTGCGGACCCGTAAGGTCTTCGCATCGGGGTTCGCCTGGGTCCGGAAGATGGGCGAGCGCCAGGGGATCACCACCGGCCCGGTCGGCCGGTGGACCTACGCGCACCGCCGCGCCCTGCGCGTCTGCGCTCTGGGCCTCGCCGCCTTGATCTTCGTGTTCTGGGGCCGCCCGACCGCCCTCGTGGTCGTCCTGCTCGCGGTCTTGCTTCTGGTGGTCCTCGGGCTGATCGAGCTGATCGGCCGCCCGACCGCCCGGCCCGAGATGGCGGGTCACCCGTGACGACATTCTCTCGCCGGGCAGTGCCATCCAGGCGCCCCGTCCCCGGTGGGTAGGACCAGTGCTCATCCAGGCGGCCGGGCTCGCCTTGCTGGCCGCGTTGTCGCCGACCGCGCTGCTGGTCGCCGCGGTGTACCTGGGCTCGGCCCGGCCTCGCCTGACCGCAGCGTTCTACCTGGCCGGAGCCGTGGCTATGAGCCTGGTCATGGGCGTGGTGATTCTCGTCGCGCTGCGCAGCGCCGACCTGAACCGCCCGGAGCAGCACGCGCCCCGCTACGGCCTGCGGCTCGGCCTTGGCGTCCTGCTTCTCCTGGCGGGCTTCGTGGTGGCGCGCCGCCGGGCACGGCCGCCCGATCCGGCTAAACCCCACCAGGGAATCACGTCCAGGCTGGTGGCTAATCCGAGTCCGCTCAGCGCGTTCCTCGCCGGAGTCGTCGTCTTCGCTCCTGGAGTCACGTTCCTGGCCGCGCTCCAGGTGATCGCCACGGCGCGAGCCGATCTCAGCCTCAGCGTCCTCGCCCTGGCCATCGTCGTCATCATCAACGCGCTGCTGGTATGGCTGCCGATCGTGCTGCACCTGGCTGCTCCCGGAGTCACGACACGCTTTCTGGCGGCCTTCAACGGGTGGCTGCGCGCGCACTCCAAGGCGGTGCTCACCTGGGTGCTCATCGTGGTCGGACTGATTATGGTCGGCAACGGAATCTACGGGCTCGCTGTCGTCCGATGATGACCGCCATTCACGCTGACCGTAACGCCGCTCTGGCTTCACCCGCGGCGGATGATTTCGGAACCCGCGGCGCGACCATACTGAAGCTCGTGGATCCACTCGACCGGCTGCGACTGGCGGGCAAGCGCATGACCGACCCGCTTGAAGCTCTTGCCCAGCGTGTCGCGGAGCGAGTCGTTGACCTCCTCGTCAGCGCCTTGGACGTCAACGCGCTGGTGCAGCGAGTCGACCTGAATGCCCTGCTCGATCGGATCGACCTGGAGCGGCACGTACTGAGCAAGATCGACGTTAACGCGCTGCTCGAGCGAGTGGACGTCGCTGCCGTGCTCGCGCGGACCGACATCGACGGACTGCTGCGACGGGTGGATATGAGCGCTCTGCTCGCCCGCGTCGACATCAACGAGCTCCTGCGACGCGTCGACATGGACGCCCTGGTGCAGCAGACCGACCTTGGTTCCGTCATCGCGAAGTCCTCTGGGGGTGCGGCGAGTGAAGCGCTGGATGCCGCGCGCAGCCAGGCCGTCGCGCTGGATGACTTCGTCGACCGCTGGGTGCGGCGTGGGCTCCGGCGCAAGCATGCGGCGCCGGTGGCGCCCCGCGCCCTGCTGAACGAGGTCGAGCCGTGACCGCGCGATCGCAGACCGCCCGGTCGGTGAGTTCCCAGGGCCACTATGCGGGATCGGTGTCCCGGTTCCTGGCTTACGCGATCGACCTTGCCGCATGTTCCGGCGTCTTCGCGGCCGCGCTGGCCGGCATTTCCTACGCCGCGCAGGTCGTAACCGGGCGGCAGGTCACGTGGAACAGGGAGAACCTCGTTGTCGCCATCATCTTCGTGGCCTGGCAATTCCTTTACTTCGGGTACTCGTGGGCGGCGAGCGGAAGAACTTTCGGCATGGCGGTGCTGGGGGTGCGGGTGGTGCGGGCTGACGGCGCGATCATCGATCCGTGGCGGGGGGTGCTGCGCGCGTTCGTGTTCCCTCTCAGCTTTCTCCTGTTCGGCCTGGGATTCCTCGGCATCCTCATCCAGCCTGAGCGGCGCGCCCTGCATGACCTGATCGCCGGTACCGCGGTCGTCTACGCCTGGGATGCCCGGGCGGCCCGGCTCCGGTTCCTGGCCCGCGAGGCTGGGCCTGCCGCGGGGGGCGCGCCAGGAGTCGGCGGCCGGCGGCCGGCACAACCATCCGTCACGGGTGACCCCCCACCCCCCGGCAAGCGGTAACCCTTGATTTCTCAGGTGGATAGAGGACCAAGGGATCCACCTCCGGATCGACCGAAAAGGAATCTGATCATGAACATGCCCACCCAAGCCGACGTCGACGACGCCACGAGAGAACTGCTGCAGGGACTGGCGCTAAACAATCCGGAACTGCTGCTCGAGGGATTGGAAGCGCGGGCAGACTGGCAGCAGAAAAGCGGCCTGGATCCCCGCACCTTTTCGCTCGTCAAGATCGCCGCTCTGATCGCGCTCGACGCCCCGCCATCGTCCTACCTCTGGCAGGTCGGCAACGCGCTGGAATCCGGGTGCACGGCGGAAGATCTCGCGGGCGTGCTGCAGGCTGTCGCGCCGCAGGTCGGAATACCGAAGATAGTGGCCGCCGCACCCGAGCTCATGGTGGCACTCGGCATTGCCGCGCCAGAGGGGCTGTAAGTGCAGGTCTGACCCATCAGAACCGGAAAGGCAGGAGGCGGACCATGTACATGCGACGACGCCCGCTGCTGCGCGCGGCCGCGCTCGGCGGGACATACGCGGCGGGCAGGAGCATGGGCCGGGCGGCCCAGCAGCGCGACTATGCGGAAACCGAGCAGAACGAGCGCATCGCCAACCTTGAGCAGCAGCAGGCCGCGGCGCAATACCAGCAGCCGCACGATCAGCCACCGCTATACCAGCAGCCGCCACAGCAGGCGACCCCGGCGACGGCTGCCGCCCCGTCGATGCTCGACCAGCTAGACCAGCTGGCGGGCCTGCACGAGCGGGGCGCTCTGACCGACGACGAATTCGCCGCCGCCAAGGCCAAGCTACTCGGCACCTGAGCGGCACCGCCCGCTGGCCCGCCGAGAGCCACCGCGCGCGCTCGCCGAGCCGCGCGTGATAGCCGCCGGGCATGGCCTCGATGAACTCGTCGGCACCGGCCATCCCTGGCGGCCCGGCGAAGGCGTCGAGGCTCAGCCGGCTGCCGCCGCGGTACCGCCGGGATTCAGGCTCGGCGGTACTTCGCGGGCAGGATCGCCCCGATGACCCACAGGACGGGGAAGAAGAAGCCGATCAGGCCGAGAACCCAATGACCCTTGCGGAAGCTTGTGATGCCCAGAATGACAAGCAGGACCAGATACAAGGCACCCAGCACGGTCCCCCAAAGCCAGCCGCTCATGCGATCAACATCCGTCCTGGTCATGGCCGCCGACGTCCGCGGCAGCCGAGTGAGATTCCGGGAACGGCGGGATGTCGTTCCTGCGTGCAGTTTGCGGCTCGCGCCGAGGGGCGGGCATCACCCGTCTTGGATGGTTGCGGGATCTGCGATAGGGCGCCAGGTCACGTCGGCGGACGGTGCTCGGCGGCCGGCGCCGCGCCTTCGCGGGCGAGGCCCGCTCGGCTGACGCCTCGCCTGGCGCTCGGAACGCGGCGACGAGACGGGCTACCAGGGTGGCCAGGAATACCTGGCCGACGAGTGCCTCGATCACCGCGATGGCGCGCCCGCCGGTGCCAGCGGCCGTGAAGTCCCCATAGCCGAGCGTGGTCAGCGTGGTGAAGCTGAAGTACTGGAACGTTTGCGTGCTGGCCGGCTGCCCGTCCGCGAAGAACGGAGCCCGGCTCAGGTGCTCTATGGCCGCATAGCCGGCAGCGAACATGAATCCGGTGATGAGGTAGGCGCTCAGCGCGCCGTAGATGCTCTGCACGGTGACCGTGGGCCGGGCCAGCACCCGGCGCACGATCAGCACCGCGGTCGAGAGCAGGATGAGCCCGCTCCAGATCTCGCCAATGCCGGCACCGGTTTGAGTGTTGGTCAGAGCCGCCGCTACGGCGGCTGCGGACCCGATGAGCGCCATAACGGCCAGCATCGTCGTCTGTCGCCGGCCCAGCTGCGATGTACGGAGCGCGACCAGCAGCACCGCTGCGAAGAGCGCGAGCTGAAGGCGTTCGGCCAGCCTCCCGGTGCCGAAGGCGGACAGCAGGTAGATCGAGACCAGCACGAGCAGGAGCAGGCCGTACCGCCCGTCCGGGTCCGCCGGCCCGCGGGCGGCGCGGCCCTCGGCTGCGCGACGGTCGCGGGCCGACTGGGATGCCTGGCCCACCGAGCCGGTCAGGCGGGTGGCTGGGTGTAGCGGCGCTCCTCATAGACCTGCGCGGATGCGCGGTCACGACGCCGCACCACGAGAAACGCGATCGAAATGACCAGGCCGATCGCTCCGGCAATCATCAGGATCACGCCGATGACCTGCAGGTCAACGTGCGCGGGGTGCCAGGTCACGGCGAACCGGAGAATTGCGCCGATAACAATGAGCGCGATGCTGCCGCCGATTGTCACTGTGAGCCACCTCCTTGTGGTCCAGCATTGGCGGCGGGAGAAGGGAGCGCATCGCCCGGCGCGGGTGATCCGGCGCTCCGCATTTTCGCGGAGAAGCAAAGGCCAAGGAAAT
The DNA here is from genome assembly GCA_030040095.1 of Streptosporangiaceae bacterium. Taxonomy (GTDB): domain Bacteria; phylum Actinomycetota; class Actinomycetes; order Streptosporangiales; family Streptosporangiaceae; genus JASHPR01. The sequence continues at coordinate 7,194 of JASHUI010000463.1, forward strand.
CGTCTGCCGCCCGGGCTGACGAATAGGGCAGCAACCATTCGGGCGACCGATCTGTCCGCCTTAGCCGCCGGCGTGGGGGGCAGCCCGCGATGCGCCGCCTCAGCCCGCGGTTATGGTTACAGGCGTGAAGCTCGCCTACGACGATGCCGGCGCCGGCGACTGCGTTGTCCTCATCCATGGCCACCCGTTCGACCGCACCCTGTGGCAGCCGCAACTCGCCGCGCTACGCGACGGCTTCCGCGTGGTGGCACCCGACCTGCGGGGCTTCGGGCACAGCCCGGTCACTCAGCACCTGGTGACGATGCGTGAGTTTGCCGCGGACATCGAGGAACTCCTCGGCATCCTCGGGATCGGGCGCGCGGCAGTGGTCGGCCTGAGCATGGGCGGGCTGGTGACGATGGAACTGGCTGCATCGCAGCCCGAGCGCTACTGGGCGATCGGCCTCGTCGCCACGACCATGGAGCCGCCGACACCGGCCGAGCGTGCGGCCCGGCGCGAGCGAGCCGACGCGGTGGAGCGTGACGGGATGCGGGTCCTGCTGGACTACATGCACACCGGCGTGTACGGCCCGGACTGCCCGGCGGCGGTGCGGGCGCGCGTTGACGCCATGATGTCGGCAGCCCCGCCCGCAGGAGCGGCGGCCGCTCTGCGCGGCCGCGCAGAGCGGCCGGACTACCGCGCGCTGCTCGCAGACCTCGACATCCCAGCGCTCGTCTGCACAGGCTCGGCAGACCCATGGTCGGACCAGTGGGTGACCGCCGAGATCATCGCCCACCTGAAGCGCCCCGAGCCGATCGTGATCGAGGGCGCCGGGCATCTGCCCAACCTAGAGGCCCAGGACGAGTTCAACGACTTCCTGCGCGCATTCCTCCGGGCCCACGCGCCAGGCTGAAACGCGGCTGACCTACGGCCCTTTGCTCACGTTGATCCGGCGACGGTGCGGAATCACCCGTACCGAGTGGGGCGCGGCACAGGGGCCCGTAGCAGCCTGGGATGACGAAGCGTTAACCGAGACCCTTGGGGGCCCTTCCGGTGGAATCTCCCTACTATGAGATACGGGTTGTTGGGACGCTCCCGCCCGAGGCCCTGGTCGACTTCGAGCGGCTCACCGCATCCGTGCACCAGGTTGAGACCGTGCTGCATGGCCCGCTTCAGGATCAGGCGGCGCTGCACGGGCTTCTGGCCAGGCTTGAGACATTCGGCGTGCAGGTCCTGGAGGTGCGTCGGCTCCAGGGCGAGAGCCGATTGCACGAATAGCCGCTGCCTGCCTGGTCACGTGGGCTGCCAGGCAGACCGCCGGCAGCTGACCAATGAGCGATTCCGATCTGGCTCTCGTCACGGCGCTGGTCTTCGCCTGGGGGACGCTGTCCGCCCGACTCGAAAGGGCCGACATTACCGCGCCGATCACGTTCGTCGTGGCCGGGGCGGTGCTGACCCATGGGCCGCTGGCGCTCCTGGCGTTCGCGCCGTCCCCCCAGACGGTGCGGCTGCTGGCCGAGTCCACCCTCGTCCTGGTGCTGTTCTCCGACGCCTCCCGGATCGGCCTGCGGGATCTGCTGCCGGATAAGGCCCTGTGCCTGCGGCTGCTCGGGCTCGCCTTGCCCCTGACGATCGGCCTCGGAACGCTGCTGGCGCTGGCTCTGTTCAACGGCATGACAGCCTGGCTGGCCTTGATCGTCGGGGCAGCCCTCGCGCCGACGGACGCGGCCCTCGGCGCAGGCATGATGGTTCACCCAGCAGTGCCCGCACGCATCAGGCGGCTGGTGAACGTCGAGAGCGGGCTTAACGACGGTATCGCGACGCCCTTCGTCCTGATAGCGGTGGCGGGTGCGGGAGCTGCGGGGCACGTGGCCGGGGGCGGTCCCGCCGAGGCGGCTGTCGACCTGCTGCTCGGCGTGGTCATCGGCTCGGCCGTGGGCGGGATGGGCGGTCTCGTTGTCAAGACCGCACGGCGGCGCGGCTGGGTTGCTGAGGGCTTCCAGGGCTCGGCGGTGCTGGCCCTGGCCGGGTGCGCCTACGCATGCTCGCTGGCGCTGCACGGCAACGGTTTCATCGCCGCGTTCGTAGGCGGGCTCGCGTTCGCCGCTACGGGCGGGCAGCGCGGCGAGCGGCTGGTCCCGTTTGTCGAGGAGACGGGCGGTCTGATATCGCTGCTGGTGTGGCTCGCGTTCGGGGCCGTGGCGGTTGTCCCGGCCCTGCAGGGCCTGACCTGGCAGACCATCGTCTACGCGCTGCTCAGCCTGACGGTCATCCGGATGCTGCCGGTGGCCGCCGCGCTCACCGGCGCGCGCCTGGGCCGCGCGGCCGTCGTGTTCGCGGGCTGGTTTGGTCCCCGAGGCCTGGCCTCGGTGGTCTTCGCGCTGGTGGCTCTAGAGGACCTGGGAGAGTCCGTGGCCGGCCGGGCGGTCGCGGTTATCGCGTTCACGGTTCTGCTCAGTGTCATCGCGCACGGCGTCACGGCCGACCCGCTGGCTCGCCGCTACGGACCACGCCTGGCCGGCGTGACGGCCGATGACGCGCTCCTGCCCGGCCCGCCCGAGCGCAGGCTCATCCGGCGTGCCTCGCGAGTGCCGGCCGGCCGGCGGTGAAGTTCAGTCAATGGGCCGGCGCGCGGACCGGACTTCCGTTCTGCCACGCGGCAACCCCCGCGCTCGCGGCGGCCCTCCTCAGATTGGCCGGTGGCCTTTACTGTCATCGCGAAACGGCCATTTGAGCATCCCCCGCCGCGGGTGAATCCCTGGTCTGCAGACTGGCCTCCTCCGCCGGCTCCACTCTTTGCGGGTGAGTCGGCTCATCGTCTGGTAAGAGAACCTGGCCGCATGCCTCCGACACCGCCCGAGGAAACCGGCCATGCCTGAAGAAATGAACGTCGAGCCTTCCCGCCAGCTGACCGAGGAGAACGAGAGCCGGGAGAACGACGAGACGAGCAGGCAGAAAAGGCGCAGCCGGCACTGGCAGACCTTCGTCGAGGTCATAGAGGTCATCGTGCTGGCAACCGTTGCGGTCGCCACCTCCTGGAGCGGGTACCAGGCGGGAGCGTGGGACGGCCAGCAGTCGTTGCTGTACGGGCACGCTACGGCGGACCGGTTCGAGGCCGACGCGGCATCCACTTACGGCGGTCAGGAGTTCATCACCGACGTCACGCTCTTTACCGCGTACCTGCAGGCCCGGTCGGCCGGCGACACCGCCCTCGAGGCGCTCTACGTGCGTCGGTTTACACCGGACTACCGGGCCGCGTTCCTGGACTGGCTGAAGACCGATCCGTTTACCAACCCGGCGGCTCCGCCCGGCCCCGGGACAATGCCGCAATACCGGAACCCAAGCTTCGAGTCCGCCGCGCGGCTGAACGCGTCCGCGTCGGCCATGTTCAATCAGGGCACCGCCGCCCGCGACAATGCCGAGCGGTACCTGCGGGACACGGTGCTGTTCGCGTCGGTCCTCTTCGTGATCGCGATCGCGCAGCGCTTCAAGGTGCGCTCGGTCCGAGCCACCACCACGGCCGTGGCCCTGGGGCTGGCCGCCTACACCTGCGGGGCCGTCCTGGTGCTGCCGAGGATCTGAGCCGGTGCGCTTACTGCTGGCCGGTCCCGTCGGCGAGCTGGTTGTGCGCGATCCAGGCCGTTTGCTGCCGACCGCGCTCAGGCCCTGGGCATACCGGTACAGCACATCCATGAAGGTGGTGCCGAGGTCGCTGCGCCCCCGCAGTCGCAGGATCACCACCGAGTTGCTCGAGGCTTTCGCCAGGGCGGGCAGCTGTGCCTCGAGCACGGGCACGGCGGCAAAGAACAGGCTCCCGTAGGGCTGAAGTGCGACTACCTCGTTGGGCGGCAGCTGGGCCGGCGGTTCGGTCTCGATGAGGTCACCGGCCGGGTCTAGCCGCCACCGTTTGATGGTGACCTGGCTGGACTGCCGCACGACTTGCAGGATCACCGACATGCCCACCCCGGCCAGGACCGCGTCCTGCAGAGGGATGATCATGGTGAGCGCGAAGGTGGTCGCCAGCACCGCCTTCTGTACCGGGCCGGTCTTCCAGACCGACCGCAGGTCGGCCGGCTTGACCGTCCGGTAGCCGACCAGCATGAGCAGGCCCGCCAGGGCCGGCATGGCGATGTGCCCGACCAGGCCAGCGAAGGCGATGATCACCAGCGCCATCACGCCGCTGGCGATCATCAGCGCCAAGCGCGAGCGGGCGCCAGCCGTCTTGTTCAGCGAGGAAGCCGACATGGAGCCGCCTACCGGCATGCCCCGGAACACCCCCGCGATCACGTTCGCCGCGCCCTGCCCGATGAAGTCACGGGACGCGTCGGGGTGCCGGCCGTCCGGGTTGGGGAACGCGGCGGAGATGGCGGCCCCCTGCACTAGCCCCACGAACGTAAGCGACAGCGCCGGGATCAGCAGCGAAGGGATGAGCCCGAGCGAGGGCACGGCCGGCAGCGGCAGCGAGCGCGGTATGGCGCCAAGATCGTTGACCGTAGCGACGCCGCGCCACCGCACGACAGCGGTGGCGGCCGAGGTGACGATGACGGCCAGGACCAGCCCGAGAGGGCCGAGCCTGGTGCGCTCGAGCAGGAGGATCAGCATGATCGTGGTGACGCCGACCGCGAGGGATTGCGGGTGGAGCTGGCCGGCGTGGGCCACGGTCATGATGGCGCGGACGACCCGGTTGGCTCCCGCCGCCTGGTAGCCGGTGAGGTTGGCCAGCTGCCCGAGGACGATGTTGACACCCACGGCACTGATGAAGCCAACCATCACGGCGTTCGACACGAACCGCAACAACGATCCCAGCCGCAGGAACCCGGCCGCCAGCATGGCCAGGCCGGTCAGCACCGACAGCGTGAACAACGCGCGCGCCTGGTCGCCGACGTGAACCGCTGGGACGTCGGCGACGATGATGGCCATCGCCCCGGTGGCCTGTACGGCCATGAACACCGAGCTGGTGAACAGCGAGCCGCTGATCGTTCCGAACAGGTACGCGTAAAGGCCCGACAGCGGGCTGACCCCGGCCAGCAGCCCAGCCGCCAGGCCATCGGGGACGCTTTCCACCCCGAGCACCACGCCAGCCACGGCGTCTTTGCGCAGCGTCTCTCGGCTGACCGGCAACCGGAGTCTCATGAGGACGTCTCCCGGGGGTCGCGGACGTTACCACGTGCCGGTTCGCGGTCAGCCGACGCGACGGTCCGACGGGCGGAGCTTGCCCAGCGAGTCCCGGAACGCGGACAACCGAGCGTGTACCACCTCGGCCTGGCCGGCGGTGCCGCCGCCCGGGGCGCGCTGCGCATCCATTGCCGACCGGGCCGCCTCCAGGGCCACGAGCACGTCGGTGACCCGGACCCGGTCGTCGGTTTCCGGAGCCGCCTCGCGCAGCGCGTACAGCGCCTGGGCGAAGTCGTCGGCGCGGCGCTGGATCTCGGCCCAGCGGACGCCGCTGTCCCCCGCGGCCAGCCCGCCCCGCCGCTCCGCCACCATCGCGTCGCGCAGGGCCGATCCCTGTGCGTACGCGTCGACGGCCCGGGCGAGCCAGTCGCCGGCCGCCACGGAGCGGCGCCTCGCATAGCGGGTGACCAGCACGAGCACGACTAGGCCGATGACCAACACCACGCCGATCAGGATCCACAGCCACAGCCACGACGAACCGGTGCCGGTGGCGGGGGAACCGGCCGGCTGGAGCGTCGGTGACGCCGGTGCGGTAGTCCGCGCCACGGTCGGCTGCGATGTGGGGCTCGCCGCGGTTGGCTGCACGGTCGGGCTGGGCGCGGACGGCTGGGCGGTAGGTGCCGGCGTCGGGCTGGCGCCGCCGGGCGAAACGCTCGGCGCGCTGATGGTCTTGCTCGGCAGCAGGCTCTTGATCGAGCTGCCGGCACCGGTCCCGCATGCCGCGGCGAGGAAGGCCACGGCCAGCGCAGCAGTGCCGAGAGCCAGGATCTGAGTCAGGCGGCGCATACCCCGTCTCCTCCTGGCGTTGGTGTTCGGTCAGGGTCATCTCGAACGTCTGGTTCTCAGGATCGTGGTCGCGCAATGGCCGGAACGTCACCCGCCGCGGGGGAGCTTGACGCGGGTCAGCGCACGCTTTCCAGCGGGTCTTCGTCGGCGGCCTCGGTAAAGGACACGATGACCATTTCCTCCGGCCGGCGCTGCTGCATTCGCGCGAGCCGGATCAGCGTCGTCTTGTCGGCTCTGGTCAGCGGCGGCTGGGTCACCGACCGAGGCCACAGGCGATAGCGCAGGACCACGTTGATCTCCGCCGCCCACAACGTGAGCTGTGAGCCGAGGTACAGCCACGAGAGCAAGGTGATGACGACTGCGAAGAAGCCATACGTGGGGCTGGCGCTGCGCAGCCCGCGGGTGACGTACCAGGTGCCGATGAGCTGCAGGACCTCCCAGAACACGGTGGCCAGCATCGCACCGACGGCCACCTCGCGAGGCCGCAGTGGCTCCGCGGTGAGCACCATGAAGGCCAGCAGGAACAGTCCCAGGTTGACGAGCACCGAGCAGGCCACGGCCAGGACGGTCGAACCGGGCCCGCGCGCCACGGCGGTGGCGACCGTGGCGAGCACGGTCGACGACACCGACGCCGCACCCAGCAGCCCGATCACGCCGAACGTGCGGACGTACCGGTTCCAGGCGTTCGGCCAGCGCGCGAACGGGATGTTCCAGACGGTGTTCATCGCGTTCTGTGCCGCGAAGCCGATTCCCAGCCCGCCGTAAACGGTGCCGACCAGGCCGATCACCACCGCGGTCACGTTTCCCTCCAGCGGGTGCACATCCGAGCGGATCTGGCTGCCGATGACCGGGAAGTTGCCGAGCGCGGAGTCGACCAGCCGCTGGTGCAGGACCGGGTTGCCCTTGAGCGCGAAGCCCAGGATGGTGGTCAGCAGCAACAGCAGCGGGAAGAGGGCGAACAGACCGTAGTAGGACATCAGCGCGGCCTTGCTCCCGGCTTGGTCATTGCCGAACTTCTGCATGACCGCCCACGGAAACGCGGTCACGGTGTGGCGCTGCTGAAACCGGTCCGCCCGGCGGACCTGCCGCTCGACCCACCCGACGCGCCGCATCCCCGGCACCTGCCCGGCCGCCCGGGGAGCCCGCTCTAGCCGACGGCCGGCGAGGCGCTGCGCAGGACGCACCGGAAACCCAGGTGGCAGGTGGCGGTGTCGACCGCTTCGCCTTGCCGGGCCGCTGGCCGGTACCGCAGGCAGTAGCTCGGCGCGCACAGATGAGAGCCGCCCTTGATCACCTTGCGCGGCTGGTGTGACCCGGGCCCGGTCGGCATTGCGCTGCGGGAAGCCAGGCTCACCCGCGGATTGTGTGGCGCACAGCAGCCGCCGGCAGCCGAGGAGGCATGGCGCGGAGTGAAGTAGTCACAGGTCCATTCCCAGACGTTGCCGGTCATGTCATAGAGGCCGTAGCCGTTGGCCGGAAACGAGCCGGCCGGCGACGTCCCCTCGTACCCGTCGGTGAGCAGGTTCTGCCAGGGAAACCGGCCCTGCCAGGTGTTGGCCATCATCCGGCCGCCAGGGGCGAACTCATCGCCCCACGCATACGCCGCGCCGTCAAGACCGCCGCGCGCCGCGTACTCCCACTCCGCCTCCGTCGGCAGGTCCTTCCCGGCCCAGGCCGCATAGGCCTCGGCGTCCTGGTAGGCCACGTGCGTCACCGGGTGCCGCTCCAGGCCGCGGCAGCCGCTGCCCGGCCCGGCCGGGTGGCGCCAGTCGGCTCCGGGCACGTACGCCCACCAGTTCCGGTAGTCGCGCAGATCGACCGGGCCGCTGGTCCGCCGGAAGACCAGGGACCCGGGCACCAGCAAGCCCGGGTCGGCGTCCGGATAGTCGGCTGCCAGCGGCGGGCTCTCCGCGAGGGTCACATAACCGGTGGCCTTGACGAAGCGCCGGTACTCCTCCACCGTGACCGGATGCTCGTCCATCCAGAAGCCGTCGACGCTCACCATGTGCACGGGACGTTCTTCGGGATAGAAGTCGGCCGAGCCCATCCGGAAGGTGCCTCCGGGAATCCAGGTCATGTGCCTGAGCTGGGTCGTGGTCATGTCCGGCTGCTCCCTTGTCCCGGTCGTGCATTCGTGACCCTAGGCGGTTCGGCAGGCGCCAGCACCACCCCTGTTGGGTGGCCCCGAGCTCGCGCAGCGCCGGGTCAGTGCGCGACCAGGTGAATCACGCCGAGGCCGGACAGCCCGTCGAGGGCCAGCTGCACGGCCAGGGCCGCGAGCAGAAAGCCGAACACCTTCTCGGTCACCAGCATCACGTCGGCGTTGAGGTGCGCGGCGGCCTGGGCCGCCCACCGGAAAACCAGGATGTCCAGAGCGATCACGACGGCGAGCGCCCCGAGCACGATCGCGAACACGCCGATCGTCCTGGCTTCCGCCGACGCCGTGACCAAGACGACGATGCCCGCCGGGTTGAGCAGGTACGGCACCGCCAGCGGGTAGACCGCCAGCCGCATCGGGTCCTCGTCCATCCGCCGGTCGGCCTGCTGCCCGGAGCCGGACGTGCCGAGCACCATCGAGACGGCCAGGACCAGCAGGATGATCCCGCTGGAGACGGCCAGGGCGCCGACCGCGAAGTGCAGCAACCGGGTCAGCAGCCCGCCCACGACTAGCAGCAACAGCGCCACCGCGGCGGCCGTGGTGACCATTCTCCGCATGACACGTCGCTTCGTGGCCGCTGGCATCCCGGCGGTCACATTGAGAAATGGCACCAGGGCGATCTTCGGCCCGATTCCGATCAAGAGCAGCAACAAGACGTCAATGACCGCGCCCGCGTCAACCGACTCGAACTCCATGACTCAGCCTCAGCCCGGCGCGGCGAGCCGCGCATCACCCGCGCCGCCCAGCGGACCGGACCGCGCGCGCGGTCACACAGGGACGGTTATCACCCGCGCCGGGTGGCGACGCGGGGCGGTCCGGCGCCGAACATCGGCAGCAGCAAAGGACGGTTAAAAAGGAGCGCACCATGGCTGCCAACGGATTCGACGCCGAGCCAGCACCCTTGGGTACAGTGACCGGCTCATGGCTCTCGGGATTGGTCCTCGGCCTGCTGACCGTGATACTCGGGATTGTCGTGAGCTTCCATCCGGGCGGCTCGCTGAACGTGGTCGCGGTGCTGGTCGGCATCATGATGCTGCTGTCCGGGCTCTTCCACCTGGTCAGGGTGTTCGAGCCGAGGGAGAGCAACCGGGTCTGGGCCGGCGTCACGGGGTTGCTGTTCGTCGTCATCGGGATCATCCTGATCCGCCATCTGCATCTCACGCTGGCGGTGATCGGCCTGATCATCGGCGTCACCTGGGTCGTCCAGGGGCTGACCGCGCTCATGGGCGGGATATCCGGCGGAGCCCGCGAGGGCAGGGCCTGGTGGATCGTGTTCGGCGCGGTGAGCGTCATCGCCGGGATCGTGGTCGTGGCCTCCCCTGTCTCGGCGCTCAACGTCCTCGCCGTGCTGCTCGGCATCTGGTTCATCGTCCTGGGCTGCTTCGAGGTCGTCGGCGGCTTTCTGCTGCGGCGGACAATCCATGCCGTGAACGCCGCGGAGCCGCGGGTGGAGAGCACCCTGTGACGTCTCGGCTCTCCGTCGAGGCTCCGCCGCCACCGGATCCGCCATGCCCGGAGCGGTACCGGCTGGACCCAGGCCCGGGACAGCTGACCCCGGCCGAGCGTGCGGCACGCGGTAAGGCCGCCCGGGCGGCAGTGCCCCGCGACAGTCACGCGGCGTTCGAGCCGCCCGCCGACCGCGATCCAATCGCGCTGCTGCAAGAGCAGAGCGCGACCCGGGTGCACGAGCTGGTCCCGGTCCGTTACGGCCGGATGCTGGCCTCCCCGTTCGCGTACTACCGGGGCGCCGCCCTGCCCATGGCCGCCGACCTCGCCGCTACCCCTGTCACCGGCCTGGCCGTGCAAGCCTGCGGCGACGCCCACCTGTCCAACTTCGGCGTTTTCGGCTCCCCCGAACGCCGCCTGGTCTTCGATCTCAATGACTTCGACGAAACCCTTCCCGGGCCCTGGGAATGGGACGTCAAACGCCTCGCCGCCAGCCTCGAGATCGCCGCTCGCGAGAACGGCTTCCCCAGCCGGCGGCGGCGCGAGATCGTCACCTCGGCCACCGCCAGCTACCGGCGGGCGATGCGGAGCTTTGCTGGCCTGACCAACCTGGACGTCTGGTACGCGCGCGCCGACCTCGAGGAACTGCGGGCCCAGCTCGGCTCGGAACTCACATCGCGGCAGCGCAAGGCGGTCGACGCAGGCATGGCCAAGGCCCGGACCAGGGACAG
>JASHUI010000464.1:0-15150 GCA_030040095.1 Streptosporangiaceae bacterium
GCAGCACGGCGGCCACGGCCGCCGCCTGGCCGAACCGGACGCTCGCGCCGTGCAGCAGCGACCGGGCCCGATGGGGCGCGAGGCCGAGCACCTCGGGCAGGTCCGGGCCCGCGATGTCGTGCCGGAACACCAGGTTGAGTGCCTCCCGATCCGGGTCGGCCAGCCTGGCCAGGGCGGCGGTCACCACCGACCGGGTCTCGCCATCCGCGCCCCCGGCCCCCTCGTCGCGGAGGGCCAGGTCGAGTTCGTCGGGGCCCGCCGCCCCGGTCTGGCCGGCCGGGCCGGCCCCGGATAGCTTGCGCTGGCAGAGCCGGTGGGCCGCGGCGTAGAGGGAAACGCGCAGCCGGCGATGCTCGGGGAGCTCGGTGATCTGAGCGTCAACGGCCACCAGGCTGTCCTGCACCGCGTCCGAGGCGGTGACCGGGTCTTGCAGCAAGCCCAGGCAGTAGTCGTACAGCACCATCGCACAGCTCTGGTACAGGTGCACGAGGACAAGCTCGCCGCTGGCACGCGGCACGTTGGCGGTGGTCTGTTGATCCTTGGTGGAGCCACCGCCCAGCTCAACCGACATGGGACCTCCCAACCCGGCTCCGAACTGCGGAGCGGGCATCCGACCTGCGGGGCGGGCAGTAGCTGGCGGAGGCGGGCGCCACTTGGTGAAACTAAACCGGCCACGGGCGGCCGACGCAAGTGCCCTGCGGAATGCTTGACAATTGCCGCGCTTGACAAATCTATCGCTTCTGCTTAATATAGTGAGCAAGCACTGAGGAGGAGCCATGACCGAGACCCGCAACGTCGGCCAGGAATTCCAGGCCGAGATCCTGAAGACCGTCCGGCGCGGACAGGACGCCGTCATCGAGGCCATCAAGACGTGGACCGACACGGTCCGCGCGATCACGCCCCCGATGCCCGAGATGAGCCTGCCGTTCGCCACCAGGCTGCCCAAGCCAGAGGAACTGGTGGGGAGCGCCTACGACTTCGCCGGGAAGCTGCTTGCCGACCAGCGGAAGTTCGCCGAGGAAATGCTGCACGCGACCGCTTCCCTGCTGCCGGGCTGCGGCGACACCGCGGCCGCGAAGGACGGCCCGGCGGCCGGCAAGAACGGCTCGACGGCCAAGTAACCCGCGCCCCAACCCGGTAAGCGGCCCGCAGTAACCCGGCCCCGCGGCACCGCGCCCCCCACCCGGTAACCCGGGCCCACGGGACAACCGCGCCTCCCCCACGCGGTAACCCGGGCCCACGGGGCAACCGCGCCTCCCCCCACGCGGCAACCCGCGCCCGGCGCACCGCCCGCGGCGGACCAGCCATGGTCCGCCGCGGGTTTTGCGTACTATACTGAGCAGACTGGGAGCAGCGGGATCGCATTCGACATCACCGGGGCGACAGTGACCGAGACCTGGAACGCGCAGATGGAAGCCCTCGGCGCTTTCATCCGCCAGCAGCGCAAGCTGGCCAACCTGTCCCTGCGTCAGCTAGCCGAGTTGACGACGCTCTCCAATCCCTACCTCAGCCAGATCGAACGCGGCCTGCACCAGCCCTCCGTCCGGGTGCTGAAGCTGCTCTCCGGCGCGCTCAACGTGTCAGCCGAGACGCTGCTGGCCCAGGCGGGCCTGCTCGATTCGGCCGCGGGCGTCGTGGGCAACGCCACCGACGCGGACGTGGCGGACGTGCCTGCGGCACCGTCGGTGGAGTCCGCCATCAACGCCGACGGGCGCCTCGCCGAGGAGCAGAAGGCCGCGCTGCTGGCCGTTTACCGCAGCATGCTGCGGTCCTAGCGGCACCGCTCGCGTTGATCATGGATCCGGTTGGGCGTGTAGCCTGACTGGAATGAGCACGGCGATCACGGGAGCCCGGATTGTCCCGGTCACGGGCGAGCCCATCGACGGCGGGACGATCATTATCGACGCAGGCAAGATCGTCGCGGTGGGGGGACCGGGGCTCGGGGTGCCGGCCGGCGCCGAGGTCGTGGACGCGGCGGGCAAGTGGGTGCTGCCCGGGTTCATCGACGCGCACGCGCACCTCGGCGTGCACGAGGAGGCCGAGGGCTGGGCCGGCCGGGACGTCAACGAGATGACCAGGCCGGTTACCCCGTTCGTCCGGGCGCTGGACGGGATAAACCCGGCCGAGCAGGGCTTCCGTGACGCCATCGGCGGCGGCGTGCTGGCCGTGAACGTCAACCCGGGCTCCGCCAACCCCATCGGCGGCCAGACCGCCGCCATCAAGTGCTGGGGTCGCGTGGTCGACCAGATGGTGCTGCGGGAGCCCGCGGGCATGAAGTCGGCCCTTGGCGAGAACCCCAAGCGCGTGTACGGCGAGCGCAAGGAGACGCCGTCGACGCGGCTCGGCACCGCCGCGCTGATCCGGGAGGCTTTCGTCGAGGCCGGCAACTACCTGGCCAAGCTGGCCGCCGCCGAGGACCAGCCGCCGTCGGAGCGCAAGCCGGTGGACCGCGATCTGGGCCTGGAGGCGCTCGGCCGGGTGCTGCGCCGGGAGATCCCGTGGCGCCAGCACTGCCACCGGGCCGACGACATCGCGACGGCGATGAGGATCTCCCGCGAGTTCGGTTACGACCTGGTCATCGACCATGGCACCGAGGCGCACCTGCTGGCCGACCTGCTGGCGGCGCAGTCCATTCCGGTCATCATCGGCCCGCTGTTCACCAGCCGGTCCAAGGTCGAGTTGCGCAACCGGTCGCTGGCCAACCCGGGGCGGCTGGCGGCGGCCGGGGTCACGATCGCGATCACCACGGATCACCCGGTGGTTCCCATCCACTTCCTGGTCCACCAGGCCAGCCTGGCGGTCAAGGAGGGCCTGGACCGGGAGACGGCGCTGCGGGCCATAACGATCAACCCCGCGCGCATCATCGGCATCGCGGACCGGCTCGGCTCGCTCGAGCCCGGCAAGGACGCCGACCTGGTGGTCTGGTCCGCCGATCCGCTCGACGTGACCAGCCGGGCCGAGCGCTGTTATCAGGACGGCAGCGAGATCTACGTCTATGACTACGACCGCGCCGAAGGGGTCTTCCAGGAGCCCTGATTCAGGGCAGCGGCCCGAACCGGACGTCGTGGTCCGCGACCTCAGGGGCGGCGAACGCGAGCAACCGCGCGCCCTCCTCAAGCACGGCCTCGCGCTCGCGCGCGGCCACCGGCGCGAATAGTTCCACGTTCAGCGCCGCTGCGGCGCGTTCGAACGTGATCTTCCAGACGCCTCGGACAAAGCCATCGACGAGCACTGCCCCTGGGAAGGTGTTGGCCCGGGCGTACATCCGCTTGCGGTCCGGCTCGCTGAGGACGCGGGCCCGGTCGGCGTGCGCCAGGACCAGGTTGTCGAACTCGGCCACGAGCCGCACCGGGGCCGGGGTGTCCGGGTCGGGCCGCGGCGCCTCGGGAAGGTCGAACAGTTCGGCGCCCCGCTCATCGCGGAACGTGCGCAGGCCGGGCCGCAGGCGGTCGGCGACCTCGCCGAGCCTGGTCAAGCCGGACCAGGCCTGCATGTCCCGGACCGTGGCCGGGCCGAAGGCGGCCAGGTATCTGGCGATCAGCGGCTCGATCGGCACCTGGTCGTTCATCTGCCGGCCGAGCCAGGCCTCGGCCGAGGTGTGCGCGGCCTGCCCGGCGGCGCCCCACACGGCCCGGGGCGGCACCTGCACCAGCGGGACCAGTGCCCGCACGCCCTGGGCCAGGGCGGCCGGGTCATGTTCCGGCCACCGCCCGGCGAGCTCGCGGCCAAGCTCGCTGAACGTCCTGGGCTTCTCCTCGACCAGGGTGCGGCCCGCGGCGGCCAGCGCCGAGTGGTCCACCCCGGTGAGCCGCCGGCCGAAGGTGACCCGCAGGGCCCGGTCCAGCACGGGCTGCATGGCCGGGCGCAGCATCAGGCAGTCGCGGGCGGACACCAGGTGGATGGTGCCCCGCATCAGGGCGATCCGCACCACCTGACGGCCCAGGAGCAGCCCGGCCAGGTCGTCGGGGCGGAACCCGGCCAGCCGCGACCACAGTCCGTAATAGGGCGGAAACGGCGCCTGGGCCTGCAGGCCGACCAGGTGCTCGACCGTGCGGATCACCTGCCCGGCGCGGTCGCCCTGCCCGGGCAGCGCGGACCTGCGCAGCAGCAACTGCCGGTCGAGCAGGGCGCGGTTCAGCGCCCGGAGGGACAGCGTTGCGGACGTCACCCGGACGTCACCCGGACGGACGTCACCTCGGGGTCACCCGGAATGGCGCTGCAGGAAGGCCAGGGTCTGCTGGTTGAACTCCTCGACGTTCTCGTAGATCGGGGCGTGCGCGCAGTCCTCGAACACGATGAGCTCGCTGGCGGGTATGGCGGCCCGGATGGGGTCGGCGAAGCGCGTCGACGTCACCGCGTCATGCCGCCCGAACGTGACCAGCGTGGGCGCCTCGACCCCGCCGAGGACGTCCTGCGCGTCGTGGCTGAGCACCGCCCCCGACTGCCGCAAGAAGGCGTCGACCGGCGGCATCGGACGGCTGCGCACGAAGTCGGCCAGGGAGTCGATGTACTCCGGGCGCGCGGCGTACAGCTCCGGGGTGAAGCACCAGGGGAAGATGCCCTTGATCACCATCTCGGTCACGCTGCCCAAAGCCTCGGCCATGACCCGCCAGCCCTCCACGACCACGCGCAGGAACGGATCGGTGCGGTCCCAGGCGCTGTGCAGCGAGAGGGTCTTGACCCGGGCCGGGTGCCGGGCGGCGAGCCACATGCCGACCGCCGCGCCCAGGGACAGCCCGAAGATGTGCGCCCGCTCGATGCCGGCCTCCCGCATGAACGCCGCGATGTCATCGGCCAGCAACTCGCTGGTGTACGTGCCCTCCGGCTTGCTGCTGAGGCCGGCGCCGCGCAGGTCGACGCTGAAGCAGGTGAAGTGCTTGGCGTACTCCGCCACCTGGAACGCGTAGCACGCCTGGTCGGCGGCGAGGTAGGGGATGAGCACGACGGGCTCGCCCTCGCCCTCGACCTCGTAGTTGATCTCGATCCCGTTCGCCTGCACCGTCGGCATATCCCGACCCCTCCCCAGTCCTGGGCGGCTCGCACCCGCCCGGCGGCCACTTCGTCAATTGTGCCCTGACCCGGCCGGGAAAGGCGGTCCTGACGCCATCCGGCGCTGCGCCGGCGGGCCGCCGCCGGGATGGTGGCAGCCGGGGTGATCTGGCCTTCCTCGCGGCGGCACCGTGAGATGTGACGAGCATCTCGCCACCCCAACCTGAGCGACCGACATTCAAAAAACCCCTAGGGGGGTCATACTGGTATTTCGTGAAGACAGCGCGCGCCGCCGCCAGGCGCAATTTCCCAGGAAGCCCGTTCAATAACCTTCCCGCACCGGTCCGGCAGGTAGAGCGGTATGCCCTGCACGACCAGGTGACGCACGACAGGTACGGCCTCGGCGTGGTCATCGGCGTCGAGGAAGAGGTCGCCGTGCTCGTCGACTTCGGCACCCAGCAGGAACGGATCACCTCGCCCTATTCCAAGCTGACCAAGCTCTGATCCGTCGCCGCTCCGGACGGCGGTGCCGCGCCGCACGCCGTCCAGGACAGCGGCAGCAGCAGCTCATCGCGGCACCGGGGGTGGGCTTCGCGACCCCAGCGCCGGACTTGCCGGTCATTGCCGATTCTCCGTACTCTCCGTACTCTCCGGACCCTCCGGTCACGATGTCGTCGCGAAACGGGACTGACGCCCGGCGCGGCGCCTTGACGGCACCGGCCAGGCCGGGCACCAGTGAGAACGCGATGAGTTTGCCGCCCGGCGGCCGTCTAGGGGATAGCGGCGCCGCCCGGGGCCGCACGAACAGATCGGCGAAAGGGACACGATGACCGGCGTACGGGTACTGGTGGGCACCAGCAAGGGCGCGTTCGTGCTGACCTCCGACGGGCGCCGCCAGGAGTGGGAGGTCGGCGGCCCCTATTTCGGCGGCTGGGAGGTCTATCACCTCAAGGGATCGCCCGCGGATCCGGACCGGCTGTACGCGTCGCAGTCCAGCGGCTGGTCCGGGCAGGTGATCCAGCGTTCCGACGACGGCGGCCGGACCTGGGAGCCGGTCGGCAACAAGTTCAGCTACGACGGCACGCCCGGCACGCATCAGTGGTACGACGGGACGCCGCACCCGTGGGAGTTCGCCCGGGTATGGCACCTCGAGCCGTCGCTGGACGACCCGGACACCGTGTACGCGGGCGCCGAGGACGCCGCGCTGTTCCGGTCGGCCGACGGGGGCGATACCTGGCAGGAGCTTCCCGGCCTGCGTGAGCACAGGTCGGGCCCGTCCTGGCAGCCGGGCGCGGGCGGGATGTGCCTGCACACGATCCTGCTGGACCGCACTGCCCCGGGCCGGATGTTCGCCGCGATCTCGGCCGCGGGCGCGTTCCGCAGCGAGGACGGCGGCGCGACATGGCGGCCGGTGAACCGCGGGCTGCAGTCCGAGGGCATCCCGGACCCCGACGCCGAGGTCGGTCACTGCGTGCACCGCATCGCGATGCACCCGAGCCGTCCGGACGTGCTGTTCATGCAGAAGCACTGGGACGTCATGCGCAGCGACGACGGCGGCGACTCGTGGCACGAGATCAGCGGCAACCTGCCGACCGACTTCGGGTTCCCGATCGATGTGCACGCGCACGAGCCGGACACCATCTACGTGGTGCCGATCACGAGCGACGCGGAGCACTACCCGCCGGAGGGCAAGCTCCGGGTGTACCGCAGCCGGACCGGCGGGAACGAGTGGGAGCCGCTGACCGAAGGCCTGCCGCAGCGCCACTGCTATCACAACGTGCTGCGCGACGCGATGGCCGTTGACTCGCTCGATGAGTGCGGCGTGTACTTCGGCACCACCGGCGGGCAGGTCTACGCCTCGGCCGACGCCGGCGACACCTGGGCCCCGATCGTCCGCGACCTGCCGCGCGTGCTGTCCGTCGAAGTGCAGACGCTGCCGTGATCCGGGTCGTGCTGCCCTCCCACCTGCGGACGCTGGCGCGCATCGACGGCGAGGTCGAGCTGGACGTCGCGGGCGAGGTCACCCGGTGCTCGGTCCTGGACGCGCTGGAGGGGCGCTATCCGATGCTCCGCGGCACCATCCGCAGCCAGGACGGGGGCCGGCGCCGGGCGTTCATCCGGTTCTTCGCGTGCGAGCAGGACCTGTCCCATGAGCCAGCAGACGCCCCGCTGCCCGAGGCGGTGGCCGCGGGCGCCGAGCCGTACCTGATCGTGGGGGCGATGGCGGGCGGCTAGGCGGGAGCCGGCACGACCAGGTCGTCGCCGTGCTGGCGCAACTCGGCCATCGTGGTGACGCCCAGCAGCTGCATGGTGCGGCGCAGCTGGGCGGTCAGCAGGTCGATCGCGTGCTCGACGCCCGGCTTCCCGGCCGCGGCCAGGCCGTACAGGTACCCGCGGCCCACCATGCACAGGTCGGCGCCGCGGGCGACCGCCACGGCCACGTCGGCGCCGTGCCGGATGCCGGAGTCGAGCACGATGGCGACCCCCTCGCCGACCGCCTCGCGCACCGGCCGGACCAGGTCGATCGTGGGCACGCAGCGGTCCAGCTGGCGGCCGCCGTGGTTGGACAGGTGGATGCCGTCCACCCCGGCCGCCGCCGCACGGACCGCGTCGGCCGGTCCGAGCGGGCCCTTCAGCAGCAGGGCACCGGGCCAGAGCGCGCGGATCTCCTCGACGTCGTCCCAGGTCAGGCTGGGGTCGAACATCGAGATGATGTCGGCGATCGTGGTGCCGTCGTCCCGCGCCGGCGGGCTGAAGCTGGCGTACCGGAGCGCCGGCCCGCGCAGCAGCGACAACCAGTATCCGGGGCGCGCCGCGATGTCGAGCATGGCCCGTGGCGTCAGCATCGGCGGCATGGTCAGCCCGTTGCGCAGGTCCCGCGTCCGCCGCCCGGACACCGGCGTGTCCACCGTGACCTCGAGCGCGCGGCAGCCGGCCTTGGCCGCCCGCTCGATCAGCTCGCGCGCGACGTCCCGGTCGCGCAGCACGTACAGCTGGAACCACAGATCGCGCAGCCCGGTCGACGCCACGTCCTCGATCGTGGCCGTGCCGACCGTGGACAGGCAGTACGGCAGGCCGCGCGAGGCGGCCGCCTGGGCCACCGCGCACTCGCCGGCCTGGTGCACCAGCCGGGTGAAGCCGGTGGGCGCGAGCCCGATCGGCGCCGCGAGATCGGAGCCGAGCACGGACACGCGCAGATCTGGTTCGCTCACGTCGCGCAGCACCCGGGGCCGGAACCGCCAGCCCCGCAGCGCCGCCCGGTTGGCGCGCAGCGTGATCTCGTCGTCGCTGCCGCCGTCGACATAGCCGAAGACCGGCCGGGGCAGCCGGCGGCGCGCCGCCCGGCGCAGGTCACCGAGATCGTGACAGCGGGCGATGACCCGCAGGTCGTGATCGGCCTGGAACCCGCGCAGCCTCGCCAGCTCGCGGATCTCCCTGAGCTTCAAGGCGCCCCCGGGTCAGTGTGAGACGTGGCCGTGCGGGCGTATCGGGACCTGCTGGCCGCCGGGGCCCGATCGCGGCGGCCGCTGCTCGATCACGAAGGTGCCCCGGCCAGGAACGGTCTCGACCAAGCCCTCCTTGACCAGGATGCCGATCGCGCGGCGGACGGTGCCGACCGCCAGCCCGGTCTCCTCGGTGAGGTCGCTGATCGACGGCAGCTGATTCGTGATCTTGCCAGACTGGATATCGGCCCGCAGCAGCCCGGCCAGCTGCAGGTACGGGTGCTCCGGCGAGGTCTCGTCGATCTTCACGCCGGTAACCTAACCGGCTGCGACATGCGGAAACCAGACAAGGCATTGCTTACCATGCCTTGCCATGGCCTATACTGGCCGCATGAATTCTGACGATGACGCCGCCCAGATCGCGGGCGAATTCCCAGGCTGGGAGGCCTGGCAGGGCATCGACCGGACGTGGCACGCGCGGATCCGCGGCGCGGTCCCGCCGGTGATGGTTCACGGAGCCGACCTGGTCGTCCTGCGCGACCAGATCATCCGCTACGTCAAACACGTCGAGGCTCGCTGAGCCAGGGATCCGCCAGCGGCTTCGTCACCGGCCGCCACGAGCAGGCAGCCGGCCGCGCCGGTCCGCACCAGTATCCCCCGCACTGGCGGACCGGCGGCCGGCTGCCACCCAGGCTCCGGGCGAGCACCCCTGCCCGGCCCCCGTAGACCCCGGGCCCAGCCCACCCTCGCCCCGCCAGCCTGAACCCCCCGCCGGCGCGTTATTTCCCGAGTCGTCACGTTAGGGTCATGGCGTGGCCAACCGAGCGATCTTGGTGACCGGGGCGTCGCGAGGCATCGGCCGCGCGATCGCCGAGGCCTTCGCCGGCGCCGGTGACCGGGTCGCCGTGCATTACCGCGACTCGGCCGGACTGGCCGGCCAGGTGCTGGCCGCGCTGCCCGGTGCCGGGCACGCGCTGGTCCAGGCCGACCTGGCCGATCCCGAGGCGGTGCGCCGCATGGTGGACGCGGCCGGCGAAGCGCTGGGCGGCCTGGATGTCCTGGTCAACAACGCCGGCGTGTTCACATCGCACCCGATCACCGAGACCTCGTACGAGCAGTGGCAGGAGGCCTGGCAGCAGACGCTCGGCGTCAACCTGATCGGCGCGGCCAACGTGACATGGTGCGCTGTGCGGCACATGAGCGCGGGCGGGCGCATCGTCAACGTGTCCTCCCGCGGCGCGTTCCGCGGCGAGCCCGGCCAGCCGGCCTACGGGGCCAGCAAGGCCGGCCTGAACGCCTTCGGCCAGTCGCTGGCGCTGGCCCTGGCCCCGCACGGGATCGCCGTCGCCACCGTGGCGCCGGGGTTCGTCGACACCGACATGGCCGCCGGGCACCTGGACGGCAGAACCGGCGACGAGATCCGGGCGCAGAGCCCGTTCGGCCGGGTCGCGACGGCCGCAGAGATCGCCGCCGCTGTCCTCTACCTGGCCTCGCCCGCGGCCGAATGGGCCAGCGGTGCCATTCTCGACCTCAACGGCGCCTCTTATCTGCGTTCCTGAATCTTATCTCCGTTCCTGAATCTCGAATCAATGGCTAGCCCGCTGGGTACAACCAGCCTCGTGCCTGATACCACTCCGTATTATGCCCGGGCCCTCGATGGCACGGTGCCTGAGTACGGCGAGTCGGCCGAGGAGCCTATTCGGGATGGCGGGCCCGGCAGGAAGCTCACCAGGACCGGCAATTTCATACTATTCCTGACCTCGGCCGATCGCACCAGGATCGGGTCCTACTCGGAACGCCAGCGGTACATCACCATTGGCCTGCTCATGCTGGTCACGGCGGCCCAGGCATTCTACGCGGCCTGCCTGTTCGCTTCGGCGGGCTTCAAGCGGCCGTTCGACCAGGTACTCGGGTTCGGCGTCTTCTTCGCCGTGGCCGTGTTCCTCATCGACCGGTCGATCATCGGCTACGTGGCCCCGGCCAGGTTCGATGCCGCGGGCAGCCCTCGGCCGCCGCGCCGGTTCACCCCGATCATCGTGGTCCGGCTGATCGTGGCCGCGGCGGCGGCCCTCCTGATGTCGGAGATGGTGCTGCTCCAGTTCTTCGCCTCGGATATCGCCGCGCAGATCGGGTCCGATCACCTCGCCGATTCGCTCCAGGCCAGCGCCCAGGTCACCAGGCTCTATCAATCGCAGATAGATATTCTCCAAGGCCAGATAAACGCGGCGCAACGGAATGTCAATCAGCGGCAGGCCGCTTACCTCAATGCCCAGAAGGAGGCCAACTGCCAGGAATTCGGGTGCAGCGGAGTCACGGCCGGGCGCGGACCCGGCTTCGCGGCCGCTGAAAAAAGCCTGAGCGAATCCCTGAGCGCGCTGACCACCGCGCAGCACAACCTCGAGGCCATCACCGGCGCGAATACCCCGCAGATCAGCCGGCTCAATGCCGAACAGCAGGCCGGCATCACCAGCAGCCGCCAGACCATCGGCCAGGCCAACGCGCTGCTGACCCGGGAGGAGGCATTCTGGCAGCTCACGGTCAGGCACGGCACCGTGGCGTTCTGGCGCGTCCTGCTGACCCTGCTGATCTTTGGCATTGACCTGGCGCCGCTGCTGACCAAGCTCACCGGGAAGACGACCGGGCACGACACGCTCGTCCGCAACGAGGGCTACGTGGCGACGGAACTGGACCACGAGCACGCCCGCACCCTGAAGCTCGCGAACGCCGGACGGGAGCGGCTGCAGCGAGAGCGCGACCACGCGGACGCCGAGACCGAGCTCCGCCAGCTGTCCGCCGATGCCAGCGTCGCCCAGCTCGGCATCAAGCTGAGCGCGGACCGGAGGAAGGAACAGCTGACCGAGCTGTACAGCCCCGCTGACGTGATCGCGTGGCCAGCCGCGGGCATGGGCGGGCCGGCGGAGCCCAGCCGCCCAGAACGCGCATGAACGGCCCGGGACCGGGTAGCTGCTGCGGCGACCTTGTCGCTTACGGAGGCTGCACATGGCCGAGCTGGCTAGCGGGCGCCGGGCCGAGCTCATCGAGGCAGCTCAGGCACGGTGGATAGCGGCGCTGACCGATCTGGGCGGCCGGAACACGCTGCTGTACTACAAGGACCGGCGGGCCGCGACGCTGGACCTGGCGACCGCGGACCCCGCCGCGCTGGACCGGTTCCTGTCCGCGGGGTCGGTCCGGCTCACCCGGCTGTTCCACGACGCCGACGAGCGAGCCGAGGCGATCCGGCGGGTGCAGACCATCCACCGCAAGGCCCGTGAGCTGCTGGAAGAACGCGGCATCCGGGCCGGGTACCTGGCCATCGGGCTGGCCCGCTGGGACGAGCTGTTCCTGGAGCCCGCCGCGCCGGTGCTGCTGCGCGGCCTGACCATCGCCCCGACCCGGGCCCGGCACGACGACTTCGAGCTGATCCTGGACGACGAGGCCGAGGTCAATCCGGTGCTGCTGCACAAGCTGGCCAGCCAGTTCGGCGCGGCCACCGAGACCCTGGCCGACGAGCCGGTCGAGAAGATCCCCCACCTCCTGGGAGCCGCGGCGGCGGCCGCCGAGATCCCGGGTTTCGAGATCACCGGCCGCCAGGTGATCGGCACGTTCACCTACGCCAAACTGCCTATGGTCAGGGACCTGCAGGCCGCGGGCGAGCTGCTGGCCGACAGCGATGTGGTGGCCGCCATCGCCGGCGACCCGCAAGCCCAGGAGCTGCTGTCCGCCGACGCCGGCACCGGCGAGGCCGGCCCGGCGCTCGACTCGCCCGAGGAGGACTACTCGGTGCTGGACGCCGACTCCTCGCAGCGCACCGCGATTGGCGCGGTCCTGTCCGGGCGCAGCCTGGTCATCCACGGCCCGCCGGGCACCGGCAAGAGCCAGACCATCGCCAACCTGATCGCCGCGCTGGTGGCGCGGGGCCGGAAGGTCATGTTCGTGGCGGAGAAGCGCGCCGCGATCGACGCGGTGCTGTCCCGGCTGAAGGGCGCCGACCTGGGCGACATGGTGCTGGATATCCACGACGGCACCAGAGACCGGCTGCGCATCGCCCGCGACCTGGGCGAAGCGCTGGACGAGGCGCAGCGGACCGAGCATCCCGACGTCGGCGACCTGCAGCGACGGCTGGCCGACCGGCAGCAGCGGCTCAGTCAGCACGTCGCCGCGCTGCATGAATCCCATCCGCCGTGGGGATTGACCCCGTTCGCGGTCCAGTCCGCGCTGCTCGGCATACCCGACCAGGCCCGCACGCCGGTGCGGGTCGGGGCGCCGGAGCGGATCGACCGGGGGAGAGCGGACCAGATCCGCGACGAGCTGCGCGAGTTCGCGCACCTCGGCGGCTTCGGCTTCCGGCCGGACAGTACGCCCTGGTTCGGCGCCGCGCTGGGCACGTCCGGGCAGGCCCGGCAGGCGTGTGACCTGGCCTCGCGGCTGAGTTCGCGCGGCCTGCCGATGATGGCCCACCGCCTGGCCCGGGCCAGCGAGGAGACCGGCCTGCGGCCGCCCGGGGGCTACGCGGAGGGCCGGGCCCTGATGCGGCTGTTCGGGGCGATCGCCCGGACCCTGGGCACGCTCGACCCCGGCGTCTACTCCCGCGATCCCGGCCGGCTGGCCGCGGCCGCCGGGGACGGCGGCGGCTTCGGGCTGCGCGAGCGCCGGGCCTTGCGCAAGCAAGCTCGCTTCCTGGTGATCGCGGGCGAGCTCTCCCGCGAGGAGCTCGCGACCGCGCTCGGCCAGGCCGCGGCCCAGCTGGCGACATGGCAGGAGCTGCGGGCCGACGACGGGCTTCCCCGGCTCCCCTCCGGCCTGGAGGACCTGCACAAGCTGCAGCAGGACTGTGAGCGGCAGCTGGCCGCGCTGCGGGCCTACGTCACGGTGCCGGATCAGCCCGAGCGGCAGCTCGCCGCGCTCAGCGCGGACCAGGACACCGCGTGGAAGCTCCCCCGTCTCTACCAGCTCGGCGCCGCGTTCGACGACGCCGGGCTTGGCCCGCTGCTGGACGAGCTGGCCCGGCGCCAGGCGGGCCCGGACCTGGCCGCCGCCGCGTTCGACCATGCCTGGTACTCGGCCATCCTGGACCAGATCCGGGTCCGGGATCCGCGCTACGCCGCGCACAGCGGCGCCGCGCTGGACGAGATCGCCAGCGACTTCCGGGTCCGCGACGTACAGCACCTGTCCGGCAACCGAGTGCGGGTCCGGCGGGCCTGGGCCGACCACCTGCGCGACGCCCTGGACCGGCACCCGCTGCAGGCCAGGGTGATCCGCAAGCAGGCGGCGCTGCGCCGCGGTCACCTGCCGCTGCGGCGGCTGCTGGACCAGACCAGCGACGTGCTGTTCGCGCTCAAGCCGTGCTGGGCCATGTCTCCGCTGATGGTCAGCCAGGTGCTGCCGGCGGCGCGGCTGTTCGATGTGGTGATCTTCGACGAGGCCAGCCAGATCATCCCGGCCGACGCGATCTCGTCGATCATGCGCGGGCACCAGATCGTCGTGGCCGGCGACGACCGCCAGCTGCCGCCGACCAACTTCTTCCGCCAGGTCGGCGAGGAGGGCGACGAGCCCGGCGAGGACGACGAGAGCCTGGTCTCGTTCGGCGCCGGTTTCGAGTCGGTACTGGACGCGCTCCGTCCGCTGCTGCCCACCTGGCCGCTGGCCTGGCACTACCGCAGCCGGGACGAGCGGCTGGTGGCGTTCTCCAACGCCCGGATCTACGGCGGCGCGCTGACCACGTTCCCCGGGGTGTTCCGAGACGACTGCCTGCGGCACGTGGTGGTGAGCCAGGGCCCGGAGCCTGGGCAGGAGGTCTCGGTCACGGCCGAGGTGGAGCAGGTGGTCGAGCTGATCCTGGAGCACGCCAGGGCCCGGCCCCGGGAGTCGCTGGGCGTTATCGCCCTGGGCATCAGGCACGCCGAGCGGATCGACGCGGCGCTGCGCTACGCCCTGGCCGACCACCCGGACCTGGAGGGCTTCTTCGCCGAGGACACCCCCGAGCCGTTCTTCGTCAAGAACTTGGAGCGGGTGCAGGGCGACGAGCGGGACGCGATCATCCTGTCGATCGGGTACGGCAAGCACCCCGACGGCCGGATGCGCTACCAGTGGGGCCCGCTGCTGCGTGACGGCGGCGAGCGCCGGCTGAACGTGGCCGCCACCCGGGCCCGGCGCCGGCTCACCCTGGTGAGCTCGTTCTCCAGCCGCGACGTGGATCCGGACCGGGTGACCAAGGCCGGTGCCAGGCTGCTGGCCGACTACCTGGAGTACGCCGGGTCCGGCGGGACGGTGAGGGGGGCCGGGGAGGCGGCCGGGCCTGCGGGCGGCGCCGAGCTGAACCCGTTCGAGGCCGACGTGCGCGACCGGCTGGCGGCCTGCGGCATCACGGTCGTGCCGCAGTACGGGGTGGGCGGATACCGGGTCGACTTCGCCGCCGCCCACCCGCAGGACGCCGACCGGATGGTGCTGGCCATCGAGGCCGACGGACCCTCGTACCGGCAGTCCGGCAGCGTCCGGGACCGGGACCGGCTGCGCGGCGAGCACCTGCAGCGGCTCGGCTGGAACTTCCACCGGCTCTGGTCCACGAACTGGTTCCACGACCCGCAGGGCGAGGTGGCCAAGGTCCGCGACGCCTACGACCGGGCGGTGGCGGCCACCGACCCGCCGGCCGCGCAGCGCCCGCCCGGCCAGCCCGCGCCCCAGCAGCCCCCACAGCCCGCACAGCCCGCGCCGGAACAAC
>JASHUI010000465.1:0-3296 GCA_030040095.1 Streptosporangiaceae bacterium
ATCCCCGGGATGATCCGGGTCAACTCCGCGGCGTGGCAGGACGTGCTGAGCGGCCCCGGGGACCCGCGGCAGCGCCCGGCCCCGTCGGTCTGGTCGACGCTGGAGTACGGCTGCCACGTCCGCGACGTGCTCCGGCTCTACGCCGAGCGGCTGGTGATGATGCTCACCGAGGACGGGCCGGACTTCCCGAACTGGGACCAGGACGCCACGGCCGTCGCGGACCGGTACGCCGAGCAGGATCCCGCGGCGGTCGCGACCGACCTGCGCCGCGCCGCCGAGGCGATCGCGGCGCGGTTCGAGGGCGTGTCCGGCGAGCAGTGGCAGCGGACCGGGCGCCGCAGCGACGGGGCTCAGTTCACGGTCGAGTCCTCCGCCCGCTTCCTCGTTCACGACGCGGTTCACCATCTTTACGACGTCACCGGGGGCAGGCACCCGGCGCGGCCTTCGGCCGACAACTAGATCACCGGGAGATACCGAGAGGTCGTGAGCCGTCCGGGTGGCCTTCGACGAGTTGGACAAGCAGATCGTCGCCGCGCTCGTCGAGGACGGGCGGGCCACGTATGCCGAGGTCGGCGCGCAGGTCGGGCTGTCCGCGCCCGCGGTCAAGCGCCGGGTCGACAAGCTGCGGGCCTCGGGCGCCATTACCGGCTTCTCGGCCCGGGTCGATCCCTCCGCGCTGGGCTGGACGACGGAGGCATACGTGGAGCTGTTCTGCCGCGGCCGGACCTCGCCCGCCGAGATCGCCGCGGCGGTCGGCAAGCACCCTGAGGTGATCGCGGCCTGTACCGTCACCGGCGAGGCCGACGCGCTGTTGCACATCAGGGCGGCGGACATGCGCCACTTCGAGCAGGTGGTCGAGCGGATCAGTGCCGAGCCCCTGGTGGTGCGGACGCGGAGCGTGATTGCCCTGTCGCGCCTGGTGCACCGTCCGGACACCGTACCGCCCGGCCGGGTGCCGGGCGGGACCGGTCCGCCCCGGTAGGGTTGCGTACCCGGTGCCGCTTTCGCACCCTTCTAGGCTGACCAGCATGTTCTCGCGTCCGTGATCGGCTATGGTCATGCCATGTCTGAGCGCGACGCCGACTTCGACACTTCCCGCAGCACGGCCGAGTTCCGTGCGTTCGCCGAGCGGTCCGCCAC
The DNA here is from genome assembly GCA_030040095.1 of Streptosporangiaceae bacterium. Lineage (GTDB taxonomy): Bacteria > Actinomycetota > Actinomycetes > Streptosporangiales > Streptosporangiaceae > JASHPR01. The sequence goes on from JASHUI010000465.1 coordinate 1,141, forward strand.
TGAGGCAGAGCAGCCGTGGAGCATGCGAGTTCCAGGACGCAAGGTCGCCATCCTGGCCGGCATCGTCGTCGGGGCGGCGATCGTGCTGGCCATCATCGCGATCGTGGTCTTAAACGTCTAGCACGCCTGGCTCGGTGCCGGGGCGGGCTGAGGCCCGCCCCGTACTCATGCTTGTATGACAGATCATGACAGTCCGCACGGGAGAAGATCGCGAAGAGCGGCATCGGCTGACCGCGTTCGAGGGCCTGGCCGCGCTCTCGCTCGACGCCCTTTCCTCGGTGGCGTACGGGCCCCAGGCGATCGTCATCGTGCTGGCCGCGGCGGGGGCCGTGGGCCTGGGCTACACGGTGCCGGTGACGCTCGCGATCGTGGTGCTCCTGACCGTGCTGGTCATCTCCTACCGTCAGGTGATCGAGGCGTTTCCGGCCGGCGGCGGCGCGTACGCGGTCGCGGGCCGGCACCTGGGCCGGCAGGCCAGCCTGGTCGCCGCCGCCTCGCTGATCGTCGACTACGTCCTCAACGCCGCCGTCGGGGTGTCCGCCGGGGTCGCGGCCCTCTGGTCGGCGTTCCCGGCCCTGTACGGGGGACGGGTCTGGCTCTGCCTCGCGGTGCTCGGCCTGATCACCGCCGTCAACCTGTGGGGCGTGGCCGAGTCCGCCCGGGTGTTCATCACGCCCACGGTCCTGTTCATCGTCGCGATGGCGATCGTGATCGTCGGCGGGCTGGTGCACAGCCATCCGGTTGTCTCGCTCAACGGCCACCTGGGGGCGGCCACCGAGTCCGTCGGCATCCTGCTGCTGCTGAGATCGTTCGCCTCCGGCTGCTCGGCGCTGACCGGGGTGGAGGCGATCGCGAACGCGGTGCCGGAGTTCAAGCGGCCCAGGGCCCGGCGCGCGCAGCACACCGAGATGTGGCTCGGGGTGCTGCTCGGCATCATGCTCATCGGCATCTCGGTCCTGATCCGCAAGTTCCACCTGGCCCCGTCGCCGACCACGACCACGCTGGCCCAGCTGGCGGCGGCGGCGGTCGGGCGAAACATCATCTTCTACGCGATCCAGCTGATCACCACCGTGCTGCTGGCGCTGGCCGCGAACACCTCCTTCGGCGGCCTGCCGGTCCTGGCCTCGCTGCTGGCCAGGGACAACTTCCTGCCGCACCTGTTCCGGCTGCGGGCCGACCGGCAGGTGCACCGGTACGGCATCATCGTGCTGGCCGTGTTCGCCGCGATCCTGCTCGTGGTGGCCAGGGGCGACACGCAGGCGCTGATCCCGGTGTTCGCGATCGGCGTCTTCGTGGGATTCACGCTGTCCCAGGCCGGCATGGTCAAGCACTGGCGCGAGCAGCGCGCGGACGGCTGGTTCGGCCGCGCGTGCATCAACGGCCTGGGCGCCGTGCTGACCACCGCCGCCCTGGCGATCGAGCTGGTCAGCAAGTTCACCGAGGGCGCCTATCTGGTCGTGATCGTGGTCCCGCTGCTCGTGCTGATGTTCAACAGGATCCACGTCACCTACGACCGGCTCGGGGAGCTGCTCCAGCTCGGGAAGCTGCCCCCGCCGCCGCGACGGATGAGCTCGCTCGTGGTGGTCCCGGTCGGCGGGATGTCCCGGCTGACCGCCGAGGCGATCTCGGCCGCGCTCTCGATCGGCGACGAGGTGGTCGCGGTCACGGTCTGCTTCGGCGACCCGGAAGACGAGCAGATGGACGTCCATTTCCGCGAGGAGTGGGAGGCCTGGCACCCCAACGTGCCGCTGGTCACGCTGCACACGCCGCACCGCTCGCTGGCCCCCCCGGTCGTGAAGTACCTCCGCCAGCTCGAGGGCGACGAGCGCTATCACCGGCTGGTCGTGCTGATCCCGGAGGTGGCGCCGGAGCACTGGTGGCGATGGATCCTGCACAACCAGCGCGGCCTGGTGCTGCAGCGGGCCATCCAGCGGGGCACGAAGAACGTGGTGATCTGCCGGCTCCGTTACCAGCTGGCCACGATGGCCTCTCAGCCCGAGGACATCGCCCCGTTCTGAGCCGGGGTCGCGGTCCGTTCGCGCCACAGCTTCGCCGCGCCGACGGCCAGCGCCGCCACCGCCGGCGCGAAGAACAGCCCGGTGTAGCTGGCCGCGCCGATGAGGCCGACCAGCATGGCCGCCCCGGCGGCCGCGATG
>JASHUI010000466.1:0-10334 GCA_030040095.1 Streptosporangiaceae bacterium
GCCAGCACGCCGAGCTGCCCGACCGGCAGGCCGGGCTGGGCCAGCACCCGGCGCAGCAGGCCCTCGAACTGCCCGGCCATGACCCGGACCGTCTGGTCGGTGAACAGCTCGCTGTTGTACTCCCAGGCGATGGAGATGGTGTCGGCGGCCTCGTACACCGCGCCGGAGAAGTCGAATCCCGCGCCGCGCTGCTGCAGCGGCACCGACTCGAGCACCAGGGAGCCCAGCTCCAGCCGGTGCCCGGATCCGCCGGCCAGGAACCGGGCCACCGGCAGCAGGTCCGCGTCGTGGGCCTTGCTCTGCCCGAAGGCCACGTCGGCCAGCGGGACCCGGCTGCGGTCCCGTCTCAGCCCGAGCCGCTCGATGACCACCTCGAACGGCAGGAGCTGGTGCTCGAGAGCCGAAAGGAGCCGCTCCCGCACCCCGCGCAGCAGGGCCGTGAAGCTCTCCTCGGCGTCGACCGTGGCGCGGCAGACGACCGGATTGCTGAAGTACCCGAGGACGTCGCGGAACTCGGTGCGCTGACGGCTGGTGGTCATCACCGCCGAGACCAGGTCGGACTGCCCGGTGTAGGCGTGCAGCAGGGCGTAGAAGAGCGCCAGCAGCACCGTGAACACCGTGGTGTCCTTGGCCCGGGCAAACGCGCGCAGCCCGGTGACGCTGTCCGGCGTCAGGACCTGGAAGTAGGTGTCGCCTCGCCGCGCCTGCACCGCTGGCCGCGGCCGATCGGCGGGAAGGCTGACCGCCGGGGGCAGCTCGCGCAGCAGGTCCCGCCAGTAGGCCCAGTCCGCGTCGCCCGCGGGCCCGCTGACGTGCGCGGCCAGCCACGCGCCGTAGTCCGCATAGGAATGGGCCGGGGGCGGGCGGTAGATCTCGTGGCCGGCGCGTTCGGCGTCGTAGGCCGCGCCCAGCTCACGCAGCATGGTGACCAGCGACCAGAAGTCGGTGGCGATGTGATGCACCGTCACCAGCAGGATGGGGTCCCGGCCGCCGGCCCGGTACAGCCGGACGCGCAGCGGCATCGCCGCGGCAAGGTCAAAGGGCCGGTACGCCTGCGCGTCGAGGACGCCGCCGCCGCCGTCCCAGTCCGGCGGCAGGTCCACGACCTCGAAGTCCACGTCGGCCTGCTCGGTTACCCGCTGGAACGGCGCGCCGTCGCCGATGCCGAAGGTTGTCCGCAGGATGGCGTGGCGGTCGACCAGCGACTGGAACGCGCGCCGGAGCGCTTCGGCGTCGCACCCGGAGCTGACCCGGGCCGCGAAGCTCTTGTTATAGATGCCGCTGTCCGGGTCGAGCTGGTCCGCATGCCAGATCGACCGCTGGTTGTAGGAGAGCGGGTAGTCGCCGGCCTGCCGCCCGGCGGGGGCCGGCGACGCCAGGCACGGGTCCGCGTCGTCACGCGCGAGCCTGGCCGCCAGCCCGCCGACCGTGGCCGGGCCGAGCAGGTCGGGCAGCCCGACCGGCTGGCCGATGCCGTCCTGGACCGCCATCTTGAGCTGCAGCGCGGCCAGCGAATCCAGGCCCAGGGAGCGCAGTGTCGCATCCGCGTCGACGGTCGGCACGGCGAGCACGGCCGACAGCTCGCGCACCAGGTAGTCGCGGATCAGCGAGGTTCGGGCGGCCAGGTCCCGCCGCCGCCAGCCGGCGGGCAACGGCTCGACACCGCCGGTCAGCCCGGCGGCCACCAGCTGCCGGGCGAGCACCTCGCGGCGGACCTTGCCGAGGGCGGTGCGCGGGATCTGCGATACGAAGGCGATGCGACCGGGCACCTTGTAGTCGGCCAGCCTGAGCAGGCAGTGCTCGCGCAGCAGGGCGGCATCCGGCCGCGGATCGGCTCGCACCGCCGCCACCAGCAGGCTTCCCCCGCCGGGCACCGGAACCCCGACCACGGCCGCCTCCCGCACCGCGGGGTGGGCCGCCAGCACGTCCTCGACCTCCACGGGGTTCACCTTGTGACCGCCGGTGTCGATGAGGATCCGCTTGCGGCCGGCCAGGTACAGCCGGCCCTGCTCGTCCAGGCGGCCGAGGTCGCCGGTCAGGTACTGGCCGCAGGGACGCACGACGTCGGCCTGGCCCCGGTCGGCATACCCGCACATGACGGCCGCGCTGCGGACGGCGATCTCGCCGACGGCACCGGGCGGCAGCGGGCGGCCGTCGTCGCCGACGATCTCGACGGTCACGCCGCTCAGCGGCCGCCCGACCGAGCCGGGCGTGGCGGAGGCCGGGTCGCAGTCCCAGCTGACGCTGCCCGCCTCCGAGCTGCCGTAGGTCTGGCGGATCGTGACACCGAACCGGGCCTCGAAACGGTCCTGGACCGCGGGGTCGAGGAAATTGCTGCCGGACAGGCACAGCCGGACCGATGAGAAGTCGGCCGGTACCGAGGCGGGCAGATCGGCCAGGGCGGCGAAGATATACGGGACGGCCGGGAAGACCGTTACCGCGCGCTCGCGGACGATCTCGACGAGGCGCCCGACGTACCAGGGATAGTCACCGGCCGCGCGCTGCCGCTCACCCGGCTCGAACAGCACCAGCGTCGCGCCGGCGCGCATGGCCACGATCATGCAGCAGAACTGGCCGAGCGCGTGAAAGAGCGGGACCGGGCACAAGATGACGTCTTCGTTGCCGATCAGCGCGCTGACGGCGATGTGGTCGGCCTCGGCCACCTGATTGGCCTGGCTGCGGCAGACCCGCCGTGGCTCCCCGGTGGAGCCCGACGAGTAGGCGTAGACCCAGGCGTCGTCGGCCGGGCCCGGCCGGGCGGCGTCCTGGCCGCCGGTCAGCAACAGGTCCCGGAAGGCGCGATGCCGCGGGCCGCCGAGCGGCTGACCCCCGTCGCCCCCGGCGATGACGATGGGCACGGTGTCATCGACCGTTTCGGCCATGCCCTCGAACATCGCCGCGTGATCGGCGAGGGTGACGATGACCGCCGGCCGGCAATCCCGCACGCGCCCGGAAAGCTCGTCCTTCGTCAGCTGCGGGTCGACCGCCTGCACGGTGGCGCCCAGGCCTGCCGTGGCGAAATAGGTAATCACGAATTCCGGGCAGTTCGGCAGGGCAATGAGTACGCAGTTCCCCGCCGCGGCCCCCAGGCTGCGCAATCCTTTACGAAAACTCGTTATCCGCGCGGCGAGCTCAGCGTAGGTGATGGTGTCATCGCCAAAGACGATCGCTATCCGCGAGGCGTTTCTGGCCACCGTGCCGCGGATCATCTCGTCGATCACGGCGAGACTCCACCTTTCGTCGATCAGCGAAGCAGCTAAGGCATCTTCCGCCCGGTTCCCAACGGCGACAGTGGTTCGCATCGTAGGACAGCCACCTGCACCGGGCAATGTCACAGGATGCGTCAAGATTGTCGCCGGGAACGTCTGGGCGTGGCCCTGGCGGCTTCTTTAACCTGCTCCTGCCCGTCATCGCGGCGATCGGCAAAAGACCGTTACAAGGGAAGGGGCGGCAGGCGCAGATGGGAGAGGCTGAAAGCTGGGCCACGACGCAGCGAGAACACCGGATCGACCGGCGCGCCTTCTTCGACGACGAGGTCCTTGACCGGGAGTTCAAGCAGGTCTTCGGCGAATCCTGGCAGCTGCTTGGTTTTGCGTCTGAGCTGCCCGAGGCGGGCGACTACGTGGTGCGCCGCATGGGAAATGACAGTGTGATCGTCGCACGCGACGAGCGGGATGACATCCATGTCCTGTTGAATTCGTGCAGCCACCGCGGGACGGCGCTGTGCCGCGCGACGTTCGGTAATGCCGCGCATTTCCGGTGTAGTTACCACGGCTGGACCTACGCCAACGACGGCGCGCTGGTCGGGGTGCCGGGCCTGCGGACGCACTATCCAGGCAACTTCCGCAAGGACTACTTCGACCTGCCGTCCGCGCGGGTCACTTGCTACCGGGGATTCATCTTCGCCACGTGGAGTCAGCGGGCACCCGCCCTCGAGGAATACCTCGGGGATTTCCGTTGGTACCTCGACGCCATGCTGGACCTGGCCGGAGGCGAATGGGAGGTGTACGGGCCGCCGCAGCGGTCGGTCATGACGGGAAACTGGAAGATCGTCACCGACAATTTCTCCGGCGACGGTTATCACATGCAAACAACCCATCAAGCGGCGTTCGACCAGGGAATCTTTGGCGATACCCTGGCCGGCGGCACCCTGGGCCGCGGCGAGCTGGACCTGATCGCCGTCAATATCGGGACCCCAGAGGGGCACACGTTGCGGGCCGGCTACGTCGTGCAGAAAGGGAGCCACACGCTCGAGAGGGATCTGAGCCAGCCCGCCTATATCGGCTATCCCCGTGAGGTGTGGCCGCGGTTTACCTCGTTCCAGACCGCGGAGCAGGTTCGCTTCAACTCCCACTGCGAGGTGGTCCACGGCATGGTCTTCCCGAACGCGGCATTCCTGAGCGTCTCCCATGACCGTGCCATCGGGCGCGACTCAGATCCGCTGACCAAGTACGTGGTCTGGCGGGTGCACACACCGCTCGACGCGCGGCACACGGAATGCGCCTACTGGACCCTCGTACCACGGATGATGAGCGAGGAGTGGAAGCGGCGCTCGTATGGTTTCCAGGCCCGCTCGCAGTCGGCCGGCGGGATTCTCTTTGAGATGGATGACTTCGAGAACTTTGCCAGAATCGACGCCGGGCTCAGGGGCGTCGTCGGCAACACCGCGCCCACCGACTTCACGCTCGGGCTCGGCCTCGGCGAACAGGCCCGCGACTTCCCCGGACCCGGCCGGGCCGAGTACATCACGCTGTCGGAACACAACCAGCGCGCCTTCTACCGCCGCTGGTCCGAGCTGATGGAGTCCGGGTCGTGAACGAGACCGTCCGGGTCATGGACCAGACGGCGGCCCCCGCCCAGGGCGTGGTCCCGGCGACGCTCACCGGCCCGCCGCCGGAACTGCTGCCGTTCCCGGAGCGCGGACCGCGCCGGCCCGAGCTCGACGCGGCGCTGTCGCAGTTCGCGATCGAAGAGGCGGCCGCGCTCGACGAGGGCCGCTACCAGGACTGGCTCGGCTGCCTGGCCGCCGAGTTCATCTACCAGGTGCCCGTACCGCTGCTGCGCGAGGACCCGGCACTGCCCCGGCACAGCGACAGCGCGGTGCTGTTCGAGGCGACCAAGAAGGTGCTGGAACTGAAGCTCGGCCGGGTGGGGCTGCGCCATGCCTGGTCCGACCGGCCCGGCGGGGTGACCCGGCATTTCATCGGCGGCATCCGGGTGTTCGGCCTGGCCGAGCCGGGGTCGCTGCGCGTCGACAGCAACGTGCTGGCCACCTTCAACCGCGGCCCCGAGGAATCGGCGCTGGCCACCGCCGCCCGGCAGGACATTGTCCGGCCGGAAGGGCCCGCGGGGTACCGGATCGTCCGGCGGCGGGTGCTGCTCGACATCGAAGTCGCCACGCACGCGCAGCTTTCCATCATCTTCTGACCCCGGCGCGAGGAGCCGCCTTATGGACGGGTTGGCCTGGAAGGGCACCCAGCGCCGGGAGACGGCGCTGTGCCGGATCGTGTGCGAGTCGGCCGCCGTCACCGTGGCGACGCATCCGACGGGCAATGGCCTGCGCCTGAAACTCATCTCGGAGCGCTCAGGCAACTCGGTGCTGCTGGACGCCACGGTGCTGGACGCGCTGTGCACGCTCACGGCGGACCAGGCCGTGCGGCTCGTTCGGGAGGCCACCGAAGACGACCGGCGCGAGCCGGGGCCGGGCGGGCCCGCATGAAGCCGGCCGCCTTCGGCTACCTGGCGCCGGAAACGCTTCCCGAGGCTCTGTCGCTGCTGGCGGAGGCCGGGGGAAGTGCGATGCCGCTGGCGGGCGGCCAGAGCCTGGTGCCGCTGCTCAGCATGCGCCGGTGCCGCCCCGCCACGGTGATCGACCTGAACCGGCTGCCCGGCCTGGACCGGGTCAGCATCAGCCGCGATACCGTCCGCGTGGGCGCGATGACGCGGCTGCGGACCCTGGAGCGGCACGCCGGCCTGCGCCAGGCCATGCCGGTGCTCCCGCAGGCCGCCGCCCTCGTCGGCCACCCCCAGATCAGGTACCGCGCCACGGTGGGCGGCTCGCTGTGTCACGCCGACCCGGCCGCCGAGCTGCCCACGCTCGCGGTCGCCCTGGATGCCGGCCTGCGCCTGAGCTCGCGCGCCACCGAGCGTACCGAGCCCGCCGGGCGCTTCTTCACCGGCCCGCACGCGACCTCGCGGCAGGAGGACGAATTGCTCACCGAGATCGAGTTCCGGCTGCCGCCCGGCTTCCGGTTCTGGTTCGAGGAGGTCACCCAGCGGGGCGGGGCCAGCTACCCGGTGGTCGGGCTGTGCCTGGGCATCGCGCTGCACGGCCAGGTGGTCACCGGCGCCCGGCTGGCCGCCGCGGGCGTGGCGCCCTGGCCGCTCCGGCTGACCACCGCCGAGGCCCGGCTGACCGGCCGGCGCATAGATGACGACCTGACCGATGTCGCCGAGGCGGCGGTCCAGGACACCGATCCGCCCGCCGACCTGCACGGCGACGCGCGATACCGGCAGGCCCTGCTGCGCGTGCTCATCCGCCGGGCCGCGGGTCACGCGGCGAACATGAGGAGTTCCGGGTGACAACCACCGACATCACCATCACCGTCAACGGCATGGTCCGCTCGGCGCCCGCCGAGGCCCGCACCGTGCTCAGCGACTACCTGCGCGGCGCGGTCGGCCTGACGGGCACGCACGTGGGCTGCGAGCAGGGCAACTGCGGCTCCTGCACGGTGCTGCTCGACGGCGTTCCGGTGCGTTCCTGCCTGCTGCTGGCCGTGCAGGCCGACGGCCACGAGATCGAGACGGTGGAAGGCCTGGCCCAGGGGACGCAGCTTTCGCCGCTGCAGCAGGCCATGCTCGAGGAACACGGCCTGCAATGCGGGTTCTGCACGCCCGGAGTGCTGATGAGCCTGGCGCACGCCGAGCGCGAGGGGCTCACCGAGCAGGAGGCCATCTCGCTGCTCGGCGGGCATCTGTGCCGGTGCACCGGATACGGCGGGATCCGTGCCGCGATCGCGCGGCGCTGGCGGGACCGGGAGGTGGCCCGATGAGCCACCGGCCGGACGGCGCGGGCGAAGGGGCGGACGGGCTCATTGGCCGCAGGATGCCCGGCAGCCAGGACCACCGGCTGCTGCGCGGCCGGGGCCGTTACGTGGACGACATCGAGGCGCCGGCCGCGCTGCACGCCGCCGTCGTGCGCAGCCCGGTCGCCCACGGCCACATCGCCTCGTTCGACGCGAGCGCCGCGCTGGCCGACCACCGGGTACACCTGGTGCTGGACCCGCAGGAGATCGCCCGGCTCACGGACCCGATTCCGGTCGCCTGGCAGCTGCCCGGCCAGCACCTGAGCCAGGTGAGCCTGGCCGCGGCGACGGTGCGCTACGTGGGCCAGCCCGTCGGCCTGGTCGTGGCCGACAGCCGCGCCGACGCCGAGGACGCCGCCGAGCTCATCGCCCTGCACATCGACCCGCTGCCGGCCGTCACCTCCGTGCTCGCGGCGCAGGCGGACGGCGCTCCGCTGCTGTACCCGGAGACCGGCAGCAACGTTGCCGGGCAGATCCATTTCGGCGACCCGCTCGACGATCTCGAGCAGGCCATGGCCTCGGCCCCGCACGTGGTCGAGCGGACCCTCGGCGTGCAGCGGATCAACCACAGCCCGATGGAGCCCCGGGGCATCCTGGCCGACTGGACCGCGTCTACCGAGCAGCTGACCGTGTGGAGCAGCACCCAGTCCCCGCACGTCGTCCGGCAGGAACTCGCGGCCGTGCTGCGGCTGCGCGTGGACCAGATCCGGGTGGTCGCCCCCGACGTCGGCGGCTCCTTCGGCGGCAAGGTCACGCTGCAGGTCGATGAGGCGCTGGTCTGCCTGGCCGCCACGATCCTCGGGCGGCAGGTCAAGTGGATCGAGGACCGGGCCGAGAACCTGACCGCCGCCTACCAGGGCCGCGGCCAGCAGGCGCGCGCCCGGCTCGCCCTGGACCGCGACGGCCATTTCCTCGCGCTGCACGCGGATATCACCGGCGACCTCGGTGCCTTCGCCATCCAGGCTGGTTCCGGCCCGTTCCAGGTGACCGGCCTGGCCCTGGAGGGGCCCTACCGCTACGATCGCGCCGGTGCCACCGTGACGGCGGTCTACACCAACCTGGTGCCCACCGGGGCATACCGGGGCTACGGCATGCAGGAAGCGTCCTGGATCCGCGAGCGGCTCATCGACGAAGCCGCGCGCGAGCTGGGGATGGACGCGCTCGAGCTGCGGGTGCGCAACATGGTCCGGCCCGAGGACATGCCGTACACCACCCACACCCAGCTCACCTACGACGGCGGTGACTACGCCGCCGCGCTGCGCCGGGCCGCCGCGCTGGCCAGAGAGCACTGCGCTCCGTCGACCGGTCAGGTGAGCCGGGGCGCCGCGGCCACGGCCTGCGTCGAAATTACCGGCTTCGCCCCGTCCGCGCTGCTCGAGATGTTCCACATCGACTGGAGCGGATGGGAGGCCGGCCGGCTCCGCGTCAACCAGGACGGCACGGTGACCGCGTTCGCGGGAGTGATCGCGGTGGGCCAGGGAATCGAGACCACGCTGGCCCAGGTCGTCGCCGACCGGCTGCAGGTCCCGATCGGCTGGATCTCGGTGCAGCTCGGAGACACCGCCGTCACCCCGTACTCTGATCTCTCCTCACAGGCCAGCCGGTCGCTCACCCTGGCCGGCGGCGCCCTGCTCCAGGCCGCCGACCTGATGCGAGCCCGGATGTACGCTCTGGCCTCGCGGTTCCTGGACGCCGACCAGGCGGACGTCAGCCTGGACGGCAACTTCGGCTCGGATGCCTCGCCGGACAAGGCCGTGTTCCGCGCCGCCGGCACCGAGCGGACCGTCTCCTGGCGCGAGGTGGCGCACCGGGGCTGGAAGGGCTGGGGCCGGGGCGAGTCCGACCGGATCCAGCTCGAGGAGACCGTTGAGTTCGACCCGCCGGCCATCACCTTCTCCTACAGCTCGCACGGTGCCACGGTGGCGGTCGACCGCGAGACGGGCAAGGTGACCGTCACGGGCTACTGGTCGGTCAACGACAGCGGCATCCTGGTCAACCCCCTCATCGCGGAGGGACAGATCACCGGCGGCATCGCCCAGGGCATCGGCGTGGCGCTGCTGGAGGAGGCACGCCATGAGCCGCAGACGGCCGAGCCGCTGGCCACGACCTACCGGGACTACGTGCTGCCGAGCGCGGCGGACGTCCCGCCGGTCACGATCGAGCACCGGTGCACGCCCAGCGCGCACATGCCGGGCGGCTTCCGCGGGCTCGGGGAGGGCGGCGCCATACCGCCGCCCGCCACCATCGCGGGCGCCATCGCCGACGCGGTACCGCAGATCGCGCACTCGCTCACCTCGACGCCGATGACGCCGCCGCGCATCTGGGCCGCCCTGGACGCCGCGACCGGCCCGCGATGACCACCGTCCGCGAGGCGACGTTCGCCCTGCTGCGAGCGTTCGGCATGACGTCGATCTTCGGCAACCCCGGCTCCACCGAGCTGCTGCTCTTCCGCGACCTGCCCCCCGACTTCCGCTACATCCTGGGCCTGCAGGAATCGGTGGTCCTGGGCATGGCCGACGGCTACGCCCAGGCCACCCACCGGGCTGCCGTCGTGAGCCTGCACTCCGCCGGGGGGGTGGGGCATGCCATGGGCAACTTGGTCACGGCGTTCAAGAACCGCACTCCGCTGGTCATCCTGTCCGGCCAGCAGGCCCGCTCGCTGCTGCCCGGAGAGCCCTACCTGTTCAATGACCAGGCCGCCGAGCTGCCCAGGCCGTACGTGAAGTGGAGCCGTGAGCCCGCCCGGCCCGAGGATGTCCCCGCGGCCATCGCGCGCGCGTACTACCTGGCCATGGCCCCGCCGGCCGGGCCCACGCTGGTCTCCGTTCCGACCGACGACTGGGACCGCCCGGCCTGCCTGATCGAGCCGCGCACCGTGAGCACGGCGCTGGGCGCGGATCCCGACCTGCTCGCCCGCGTCGGCCGGGCCCTGGCCCGGGCCCGCTCGCCGGCGTTCATCGCCGGGTCGGCGGTGGATCGCGAGGGCGCCTTCGGCGACGTGGTCGCGCTGGCCGAGGCCCACCAGGCCCGGGTGTGGGCGCCGCCCATGTCCCATCGGTGCGGCTTCCCCGAGACGCACCCGCTGTTCGCGGGCTTTCTGCCCGCGGCGCGCGAGGGCATCGTCGCGGCGCTGTCCGGGCATGACGTGATCCTTTCGCTCGGCGCGCCGGTGTTCACCTATCACGTGCCCGGCGCGGGTCCCCACCTGCCGCCCGGGACCGAGCTGTTCCAGCTGACCGACGACCCCGC
>JASHUI010000467.1:0-2738 GCA_030040095.1 Streptosporangiaceae bacterium
AGCGCATGGGCCAGCAGGCCGGCCTGGGCCAGGATCGCCGCGGTGGCGACGAGACCGAGGACGACGACCGTGATCAGGTAGCCGCGGGCGGCCCGGGCGTGCCGCAGCAGGCGCGGGTCAACGGGGCGCACGGCCGTGCCGTACCGCAGGACGGGATGGTGAAAACCTGGGTCGTCGGCGGCCGTGACCTGACCACCCCCTGCGGGTGACGCACCGCCGCGGGTAACGCGTGACTGTTGACCGCACGTGGAGCTGAGCCGACCGCTCCGCTCACCCGCAGTGACGAAAGGACCGTGGTCATGAGCGTGCCTGCCAAGGCCGACGTCGACGACGCGACGAGAAACGTGCTGGCCGGGCTGTGCCTGGGCGACCTGGACGTGCTGGACGAGATGTCCGAGCTCCGCCGGACCGAGCAGCGCAGGAGCGGCCTGGATCCCCGCACCTTCTCCCTGGTCAAGATCGCCGCGCTGATCGCGGTGGACGCGCCCCCGGCCTCCTATCTGTGGCAGGTGGCGAACGCGCTGGAGTCCGGGGCGACGCCGGAAGACCTCGTGGGCGTGCTGCGCGCGGTCACCCCGCACGTCGGCGGGCCGCGGGCGATGGCCGCCGCGCCCGAGATCATGACGGCGCTGGGGCTGGACCTCCCCGCCGGAGTGTGACAGCAGGGCGTGACGGCAGGGCGTCATCCGAGCGGTTGACGCCGAGGGACCGAGGGCGCGACAGCGGAGGGAACCATGTTCATGCGGCGACGCCCGTTGCTGCGCGCGGCCGCGGTTGGCGGCGGCGCGTACGTAGCGGGCAAGAGGGCGGCTCAGCGAGCGTCGGACCGGGCCGTGCAGGAGGACGAGCAGAACGAGCGCCTGGCCAGCCTCGAGCAGCAGCAGGCTCAGAGCCAGTCCCAGGGCCAGCCCGGCGGCCAGGCGGCAGCCGCGGGCGGCCAGGGGGCATCGCCGTCCGTGCTCGACCAGCTGAACCAGCTCACCGCCCTGCATCAGCAGGGCTCCCTGACCGATTCGGAGTTCAGCGCGGCCAAGGCCAAGCTGCTCGGCAGCTGACCGCGCGGCCGCCGGGGGGAGGCCACTCCCGGGCCGTGGCCTGCGCATCCTCCGGCCGGCCCGGGCCGGCCGATCACCCGGCAGGGGTGACGCCGCCGGCCCGGCCGCCGGGCATCGTGTCTGGCGCGGCCACGCAGCGGCGGAACATGCCCAGGGCCAGGAAGGAGCCGAGGATGAGCGCGACGACGGCGACACGGCCGGACCGGCCGACGAGGTCAGCCCGGACGACGCACCGGTACCAGCTGGATGCGAGCGTCAGGCATCTCACCCCGGCCGAGCGCGCCGTCCGGGGCAAGGCGGCCCGGGCCGAGGTCGCGCTGGAGAGCCACGCGCAGTTCGACCCGCCGGCGGACCGCCCGGACCCGATCTTGCTGCTGGAAGAGCAGGCCGAGACCCGGGTCCCTGAGCTGATCCCGGTCCGCTACGGCCGGATGATGGTCTCGCCGTTCAGCTTCTTCCGCGGAGCCGCCCTGCCGATGGCCAGCGACCTGGCCTCCACGCCGGTCACCGGCCTGGCCGTCCAGGCCTGCGGCGACGCCCACCTGTCCAACTTCGGCGTGTTCGGCTCCGCCGAGCGCCGCCTGATCTTCGACGTGAACGACTTCGACGAGACCCTGCCCGGCCCGTGGGAATGGGACGTCAAGCGGCTGGCCGCCAGCCTCGAGGTGGCCGCCCGCGGCAACGGGCTCCCGGACAAGAAGCGCCGCGCGATCGTCACGGCCGCGGTGGCCCGGTACCGGATCGCGATGCGCGCGTTCGCCGGCATGACCAACCTGGAGGTGTGGTACTCGATCGCCGATCTGGACGAGTTCCGGCAGCTGGCCTCGTCGCAGCTGAAGGCCCGCCAGCGCAAGGCCATGGACAAGGGCATGGCCAAGGCCCGGACCAGGGACAGCATGCAGGAGGTGGGCAAGCTGACCGAGATCGTCGACGGCCAGCCGAGGATCATCTCCGATCCGCCGCTGCTGGTCCCGATCGACCAGCTGATGCCGGACGAGATGAACCGGAAGAGCTTCGAGTCGTTGCTGAACGAGCTGGTGGCCGGGTACCAGCGCACGCTGGAGACCGACCGCCGGTACCTGCTCGAGCAGTACGAGTACGCCGACATGGCGCACAAGGTGGTCGGCGTGGGCAGCGTGGGCACCCGCTGCTGGATCATGCTGTTCACCGGCCGCGACGATAACGACCCGCTGTTCCTTCAGGTGAAGGAGGCCCAGCCGTCGGTGCTCAGCCGCTTCGTCGGGGCCAGCCGGTACGCCAACCAGGGCCAGCGGGTGGTGGCCGGGCAGCGGCTGATGCAGGCCGCCAGCGACATCTTCCTCGGCTGGCAGCGCAACGAGGCCGGCCTGGAGGGCCGGGCCCGCGACTTCTACGTGCGCCAGCTGCGGGACTGGAAGTTCTCGCTGGACATCGAGGCCATGGTGCCGCGCGGCATGCGCATATACGGCGAGTTGTGCGGCTGGACCCTGGCCCGCGCGCACGCCCGCTCCGGCGACCGCATCGCGATCGCTGCCTACCTGGGCGGCTCGGACGCCTTCGACCAGGCCGTGGCGGACTTCGCCACGGCCTACGCCGACCAGAACGAGCGCGATCACCAGGCGCTCGCCGCCGCCGTCGCCGCCGGCCGCGTCAAGGCCCAGCCGGGAATCTGAGCGGTTCTGGCGTTCCTCGCGCGCTGCCCGG
>JASHUI010000468.1:0-8064 GCA_030040095.1 Streptosporangiaceae bacterium
TACGGCCCGGCGCTCGTCCGTGCAGCCGCCCGATGGCCCGCAGCGCGGGCGCGAGCCCGGGCAGGTAGGCCAGGCCGGCGCCGACCCACCCCCGCCAGAGCGGCGCCATCTGCTCGCTGCACTCGCTGACCACGAAGACCCGGCCGTGGCCGTCCCGGACCACGCCTGCCAGCTCCCCGGTGAACTCCTCGGCCAGCGGCATGTCGCTGACCACCACGAGCACGCCGTCCAGGCCCGGCGCGGCCGCCAGGGCGGCGATCAGGTCCGTCTTCTGCCGCGTCGTGGCGGCACCGGAGTCCAGATCCGTCGGGTTGAGCCAGGTGCCGGGAGACGGCGCGTTCTGGATCTGTGTCATCCGTGTCCGGGGAAGCTCGACGCCCAGGGCCGTTGCCTGGTCAGCGGCGATCGTCGCGATGCCCCCCGATGACGTCGTGATGTGCCATCGCGGGCCCTTGGTCGAGGCGAGCGCGAGCGTGGTCAGGAACTCGCCGAGGTCGTCAACGGCCACGACGCCGAGATCGCGGGCCAGCGCGGCGAAGGCCGCCCCGCTGCCCGCCAGCGCCCCGGAGTGCGCGCTGGCCGCCTCGCCGCCGGCCCTGGTCGCCCCGGCCTTCAGCGCCACCAGCCGGATCCCCCGCTGGCCCAGCGCCTGTGCCGCCGCGGCGAACCGGGCCACGTCGATGCTCTCCAGGTACACGCCCGCGGCCGTGATGTCGTCCCGCTCGGCGATCTCGAGCAGGACGTCCTCGGCCCGCAGCACGGCCTGGCTGCCGGTCGACACGCACAGGCCGAGGCCCAGGCCGAGGTCGATGGCGCGCGCGTGCAGCAGGCCCATCAGGGCACCGCTCTGGCTGACGAACGCGAGCGGCCCGGGGCGGCCCGGGCGCTCGAGGCTGATCGAGCTGGACAGGATCACGCCCGCGTTGGTGTTGATCAGGCCGAGGCAGCCGGGCCCGAGCACGGTCAGGTGGCACCGGCTGGCCACGGCCCTGATCTGCTCCTCGCGCCCGAGCATGTCCCGGGCGAAGATCACCGCCGCCCGAGTCCCCATGGCGCCCGCCTGCTCCAGCAGGCCGATCACGGTGTCGGCCGGGGTGGCCAGGACGACGGCCTCGGGGGCCGGGTCAACCTCCGCGAGCGTCGCCACGCACGGCCCGGATCGCACCGCCCCGGCCCGCGCGTTGACCGCGGTGGCCGGGCCCCGGTAGACGCGCCTGAGGTAGGTCCAGGCCCGGCCGCCGTAGGTGCTCGTGTCGTCGCGTGCGCCCACCACCGCCACGCAGGCCGGCTGCAGCAGACTGTCCAGGTATGACATGGTTTCAGAGCGCCGGAAGCGCCCGCATCGCTGCGGTCATGCGGTCATGCGGTCAAGGCTGGCGGCAGCGACAACGGCGTCATGGTGCGTATGGTTACAGGTAGATACAGTTGCTGTCAACCTGGCGTACGGCCGGATGCTGGCGCGCCGCGGCCGGCCGTCACAGGCCGGCGCCCTGCTCGGCCCGGCGGATCTGAGCCTCCATGTCCGCCGCCGTGGCAGCCGACAGGGCGGTGTCATTGCGCGCGCCGGGCAGCCGCCGGTAGGCCCGGTAGCAGCCCTCCCGGTCCAGCCAGATGACGACCCACCCGCTGTTCTCGCGGCGCAGACGGGCAGCCTCCTGCCAGCAGGCGGCGCTGTCGCCGGTCTCCCCGGACTCGCTCGCCTCGCCTGGACAGGTCATCTCGGTCGCCCTCCTCGCGCACGTATCAATCCGGTTAGGAGGTAGCTAACTGAGCATCAGGCTTAACCTGTAGCTGTTGCCCACAATGGAAACCGGAATACGGACGACAGGCGCCTAGGAAAACTCACGCGATCGGTAGAACGCAGCATGACCGCCTTCGGTGATGCGCTCACCCGTCTGATGACGGCGCGGGGTGTTGGCGTGCACGAGCTAGCGCGCGAGTCGAACTACACCGCCGGGCACATCTCCAACCTCCGCACCGGGGCGAAGCGCGCCTCCCCCCAGTGCGCGGCCGAACTGGACGAGATCCTCGGCGCGAGAGGCGAGTTGATCGCCGCCGCGGGTTCAGCCGGGCGGGATACCGGTCCGCAGCTCAGCGTGCCCCGCCACGCGGCGGCGCCGCTGCTGGTGGGCAGCACCGACGATGTGCGGCCGGTGGAGCACTTCCGCCGGTTCCGCGACGTGATATCCGATCACGACAGCCTGTTCGGACCTCGTGCGCTCATGCCGGTCGCCCGTGACCAACTCGCCCTCATCCAGCAGCTTCGCCAGGGCCGCACGGGTGCCGACTCCCGCGATCTGCTGGTCGTGCAGGCCCAGTACGCCGAGACGCTGGCGTGGCTGCACCAGGACTGCGCCGAATTTCGCAGCGCCCAGTACTGGCTCGACCGCGCCCTGGAATGGGCGCACATGGCCGGCGACATGCAGTGGGCCGCGTTCGTCCTGGCCCGCAAGTCCCAGTTGGCCGGCGACATGCACGATCCCGCCGCCGCGATCGACCTCGCGGTGGCCGCGGCCCACCTCGCATCCGGCGGCGCGACGAGACTGCGCGCGGCCAGCGCCGCTTACGAGGCCCACGGCCACGCTCTCGCCGGGAATGCCAGGGCATGCCAGCAGGCCCTGGATGAGGCGGCACAGATCGTCGAGCGCCCGGGCGGGGATCCGTCCGCCCCGTGGACCGCATGGCTCACGCCCGCCTACGTCGAGGTGGCCCGGGCCCGCTGCCTGAATGTCCTCGGCGACCACGAGAAGGCGGCAGCCCTGTTCGGCAAGGCCATCGACGGGATCCCGAACAGCCTGCGCCGGGAACGGGGCGTGCACCTCGCCCGGCAGGCGGTCGCCTACGCCAGTGCGGGGGATCTGGACGCCGCCGCTGTCGGCGTCCGCGCCGCTCGGATCGCCGAGCTGACCGGCTCGGGCCGGATCGTCATGGAACTACGCCGGCTGGACCGCACGTTGTGCCACCGATGGCCGTCACACTCGGCAACCGACGAGGTCCACCACGCGCTCGCCAGTCTCCTTGTCGGCCCCAAGTCCCACGCTCAGCGCGGGTAGTCCCGGAAAGGCCCACCGGATGCCGCGCCCGTATGTGCTGCTATCCGTCGCCCAGTCCATCGACGGCTATATCGACGACACCGGCCCGGAGCGGCTCGTGCTGTCCAGCACGGAAGATCTCGACCGGGTAGACGAGGTCCGCGCGGGGTGCGATGCCATCATGATCGGGGCGACCACACTGCGCCGGGACAATCCGCGTCTTCGCATCAAATCACCCGAGCGGCGCGCGGCCCGCGCGGCCCGCGGGCTCACCGAGGAGCTGCTGCGGGTGATCGTGACGCGCAGCGGAAATCTCGGCCCGGATCTGCGGATCTGGGGCTCGGACGGCGACAAGCTCGTCTATTGCCCGGACAGCGCGGCCGCCGCCCTGCGTGCCTCGCTCGGCGATCTCGCCGAGATCGCCCCGCTCGGCGCGCAGGTGGATCTCGCGGCAGCGCTGGACGATCTCGGCGCGCGGGGCACCAGGCGGCTGATGGTGGAGGGCGGCGAGCAGGTCCACACCCAGCTCCTGCGGGCCGACCTCGTCGACGAAGTGCACGTGACGATCGGAGGCTTTTTCGTCGGCGACCAGGAGGCACCCCGGTTCGTCACCCCCGGCGTCGGCCTGCCGCAATCCGCCGCGCGCCGGATGCGGCTGGCCGACGTGTCGAAGGCCGGCGAGACGGCGGTGCTCCGCTACCTGGTGCAGCGCCGGTCGGTGTTACGCGGGCGCCCCTGGCGCGGGCCCGGTTTGACAGGCACGTGGTTCACCGTCGTAGATTGCCACCGGGGAAAGAAAGCTGGCCCGTGCGTTTGGCGTGCCGCCAGCCGTCAGTGAAGGCGAGCGCTGCCAGGGCGTTCCGCTCGCCTCGGGGGATCGCGCAGGGACAGGCGCGCGGGCGCAGCCATGCTTGGGGTGGTTGAGCCGTGGTGACTGCCCGGCGCGTCCGCGCAGGTCGCGGGTCAGGGGTCCAGAGGGGGATGGGTCATCCGACACAGAACGAGTTCCGCGCTGCTGCTGGCCTTGCCGTTCGTGCTGACGGTCGGGATCGCCGCGGCCCGGCTGATCACAGGTTCGATGTTCGGGCTGGTACCGCTGCTGGCGGTCGGCCCGGCCGTGGCGGCGGCGATCGGCGGGGCGGTATACACCCTGGCGGCCGGCGGCCTGGCCATGATGATCTGCATGATGTTCCTGCTCTGCCCGGTGGCGGACGCGACCGGGCGCCGCGCGGACGTGGTCGGCCTGGTGGCGGTGGCTGCGGTCACCGCCGCCGGGATCGCGGCCAGCACGGTCCGCAGGCGCCGGGAACACGAACTAGCGCAGGTCCGGGTGGTGGCCGAGACGGCCCAGCAGGTCGTGCTGCGCCCGGTGCCCCTGCAGCTCGGCTCGGTCCGGCTCGCGGTGAAGTACCTGTCGGCGTCATCCCAGGCGCGGGTCGGCGGAGACCTGTACGACGTGGTGGACGCCGCGGCCGGCGTGCGCCTGGTCGTCGGCGACGCGCAGGGCAAGGGCCTGCCGGCGGTGCAAACCGCGGCCGCGCTGCTGGGGGCGTTCCGCGACGCCGCGCACGAGGAGGACAGCCTGGCCGCGATCGCGGCCCGGATCGAGACCAGCCTGAGCCGCCAGCTACCCGACGAGGGGTTCGTGACCGCGATCTTTGCCGAGATCAGCGCCGACGGCTCCAAGATGGAGCTGCTCAGCTGCGGTCATCCGACCCCGCTGCTGCTCGGGGAGGAGGAGCCCAGGTTCGTCGATCCTGGCCAGGGCAGCCTGCCGCTGGGACTGGGTCACCTCGGGCCCGAGCCGCGCATCCCGGTCACCATCCCGCTGCACGAGCACGACGCGGTGTTGTTCTACACCGACGGCGCGACCGAGGCGCGGAACACGGCCGGTGCCTTCTTCCCGCTGGCCAGCTGCGCCTCCGTCCTGGACCCCGACGCCTACGGCACCCTGGTCGAACGGCTCAGCCGCGAGCTGACCCGGTATGTGGGCCACGCGCCCGACGACGACGTGGCCCTGCTGCTGGTCTACCGCGATCAGGCAGAGTGCCCGAGATCAGCCGCAGACGTGGCGTAAAAACCACCAACATGGCAAAGTTCGCTCATGGAACCCACCGTCACCACCCGCTACGGGACAGTGCGCGGCCAGGTACGCGACGGCGTGGCCAGCTTCCTCGGCATCCCGTACGCGGCCAGCCCGACCGGGCCGCTGCGGTTCCGGGCCCCGGCGCCGCCCGAGCCCTGGGACGGCGTCCGTGACGTCGGCGCGCTGGGCGCCACCCCGCCGAAACCGGACTACGCGGCGCCGTTCGACGAGCTGCTGCCCGAGCCGAACATCCCGGGCGACGACTGGCTGAACCTGAACGTGTGGACGCCCGATCCCGGCGGGGCCGGCCTTCCGGTCATGGTGTGGATCCACGGCGGCGGGTTCAGCAACGGCAACTCGGCCGTGCCGATCTACGACGGCCACGCGTTCGCCCGGGACGGCGTCGTGCTGGTGACCATCAATTACCGGCTGGGCGTGGACGGGTTCGCGCTGCTGCCCGACGCCCCGGCCAACCGCGGCCTGCTGGACCAGATCGCGGCGCTCGAGTGGGTCCGCGACAACATCGCCGGGTTCGGCGGCGACCCCGGCAACGTCACGGTCTTCGGCGAGTCGGCGGGCGCGATGAGCGTGACCACGCTGCTGGCCATGCCCCGCGCACGGGGCCTGTTCGCCAGGGCGATCACGCAGAGTGGCTCGGTGCAGGCGGCGGCGGACCCGGCGGACGCGGCCCTGGTGACCAAGGAACTCGGCCTGTCCCTCGGCCGCGAGCCCACGGCCGCGAGCCTGGCCGTGCTCAGGCTGCCCGAGCTGATCAAGGCGCAGACCGAGGTGCGCGACGCGCTGGCCGCTGGGGCGGACCCGGCGCGCTTCGGCGCGACGATCGTGGCCAGCGCGCTGCCGTTCATCCCCGTGGTGGACGGCGACCTGATCCCGGTTCGCCCGATGGAGGCGATCGCGGCTGGCGCCGGATCCGCGGTGCCGCTGCTGACCGGCACGACGACCGAGGAGTTCCGACTGTTCCTGGTGCCGACCGGGCTGGCCGGGCTGCTGGACGAACCGGGTCTGGCCGGCCTGCTGGCGGTCTTCGGGATCCCGCGGCCGGTGGCCGATCTCTACCGGGCCAACCGGCCGGGCGCCTCCCCCGGCGACGTCGCGTGCGCCCTGCTCACCGACCGGTACTTCCGGCTGCCCGCGCTCAGCGTGGCGGACGCCCGCCGCGGCGCGGCCGCCGCGACCTATTTGTATGAGTTCGCCTGGCCGAGCCCGGTCAGCGGGCTCGGCGCCTGCCACTCGCTGGAGATCCCCTTTGTGTTCGACAACCTGTCGGCCGAGGGGGCCGAGCCGGCGCTCGGGACGGCGCCGCCCGCGCAGCTAGCCGAGCGGATGCACGCCGCCTGGGTCGCCTTCGCCCGCGACGGCGATCCCGGCTGGCCGGCCTGTGATGAGAGCTACCCCGTGATGGTCTTCGACAGCCCGGGCGGGGGCCTGGCCAACAACCCCCGCGCGGACGAGCGCGCGATCTGGGCCAGCGGATAGCGGGAGCCGCCCGGGCGTGGCGGCAACCGCGCACGGCGCCGCCGTGCGCGGTACGCGGCCCGCCGGCCCCGGCATGGCTCGCCGGACCGGCCTAGGCCGCACACTCCCGGCAGACAAGCTGTCCGCCACGGGTTTCCGCGAGCTGGCTCCTGTGGTGCACGAGGAAGCAGCTCGAGCACGTGAACTCGTCGGCCTGGCGCGGGATCACCCGGAACGAGAGCTCCTCGTTGGACAGATCCGCGCCGGGCAGCTCGAGCGACTCCGCGACATCGTCTGGGTCGATGTCGATGGCCGTCGACGACTTGTCCATCCGACGCGCCTGCAGCTCCTGCAGGCTGTCCTCGGTCAGTTCGTCGTCGGTCTTCCTCGGGCTGTCATAGTCGGTAGCCATGTGCGCCCTTACCCCTCCGTCTTCTTTGCCTATCGCGCGGATGTAACGCTCAGAGAGCTTCGGTTGTGCCCGAATCCGGCGGGGAATTCTGTCACGTCCCGGCGCCTGGTACACGTACAACCCATCCCCGGCGGTTCGTGTCGTAGCCGCTCTGGCCCACAACATCGCACGACACCCGGCATTCCCCCTAAAATCTCCCCAGATAACTTGCTTGATCAGCGCCCCTAGCAGGCACAAGGTGCGTATGGTGCGAACCGCGCAACTGTCCTGCAAGACCCCCGCGGAGACCAGTTATGCCCCACGTCGCGCCGCTGCATGCCAGCGACCCGAGGCGCCTGGGCCGCTACCGGCTGACCGGCCGGATCTCCGGGATGCCCGGCGGGACTCCGGTATACCTCGGTCAGACCCCGGAGGGAAACCAAGTCAGCATCACGCTGCTGGAAGGCGACTGGGCGGGGGACAGCGCGGCACGGGACCGGTTCACCGCCGAGGCGAACGCGGCGTCCCGGGTGGCGCCGTTCTGCGCGGCGCGGATCCTGGGCGCCGGGTTCGAGGCCGGTCACGCGTTCCTGGTCCGCGAGTACGTGGCCGGGCCGTCCCTGTTCGAGCTGGTGAACGAGGAAGGGGCGTGGGACGGCCCGGATCTCGAGGCGCTGGCCATCGGGACCGCCACCGGGCTGGCCGCCATCCACCAGGCCGGGCTGGTGCACGGGGCCTTCGGGCCCGAGTACGTGGTGATCGGCGCCAGCGGGCCGCGGGTGATCGAGTTCGGGATCACCCCTCCGTACGGCGCCGCCACCCCGGCAGCGGACATGCGGGCCTGGGCGCACACCATGCTCTTCGCCGCGGTCGGCGGGCCGGCCGACCCGTCGGATCCCGAGGACCTGGACCTGCTGCCCGACCCGCTGCGCGAGCTCGTCATCCAGTGCACGTCCGCGGACCCGGCCGCGCACCCGTCGGCCCGGACCGCCGTGGTCGTGTTGCTCGGCGACGACGATCCGCCCGCCGGCGTATTCGGCGAGGGGGCCCGGCGCGCGCGGCTGGCCTCGGTCCAGCCG
>JASHUI010000469.1:0-8359 GCA_030040095.1 Streptosporangiaceae bacterium
CCGTGACGTCGCCGCCCCCGGCGGCGTCCGGTCCCCGGCCCGGCCGGGACGACGGCGCCGGCTACCGCCTGGTGTTGCTGCGCCATGGCCAGAGCCAGTGGAACGCCGGGAACGTGTTCACCGGCTGGGCGAACCCGGGACTGACCTCCGACGGCAGGCGGGAGGCCGCCCGCGCCGGGGAGATCCTGGCCCGGCACGGGCTGCGGCCCGGCGTCGTCCACACCTCGCTGCAGCGACGGGCGATCCACAGCGCCGACCTCGCCCTGGCCGCCTGCGATCGCGACTGGATCGCGGTCCGCCGCTCCTGGCGGCTCAACGGGCGTCACTACGGCGCGCTGCAGGGCCGGGACAAGGCGCAGGTGCTCGCCGAGTACGGCGAGGAACGGTTCCAGCTCTGGCGCCGCTCCTACGCCACCGCGCCTCCGCCGCTGGCCGCCGGCGCCCGGGACTCCGTGTTCGCCGACCCTCGTTATGCGGCGCTGCCGCCAGAGGCCCGGCCGCGGGCCGAGTCCCTCCGCGACGTCACCGCCCGGCTGCTGCCGTACTGGTACGACTCGATCGTGCCGGACCTGCGGGCCGGCTCGTGTGTCCTGGTCGTGTCCCACGGCAACACCCTGCGTGCGCTGATCAAGCACCTCGACGCGATCAGCGACGCCGACATCGTCGCGCTGACCGTCCCGAACGCCGTCCCGCTCGTCTACCACCTGGGCCCGGACATGCGGCCGCTCGCCCTTGGCGGCCGCTACCTGGACCCCGAGGACGCTCCGGAGCCCGTCGGCGCCGCGGGCTGGGACGGCTGCAGCGGCACCTGCCAGTAGAGCTCTGTCCCGCCGCCGTCGGCGGGATCGGTGCGCATGCTGCCGCCGAGGGTCTCCGCGCGCTCGGCCAGGTTGGCCAGGCCGCTGCGGCGTCCGGGCTCCTTGATGCCGATTCCGTTGTCCCGGACCACCAGGACCAGCTGCGGTCCGGCCTCGACGGTGACGTCGACCTTGGTGGCGCTGGCGTGCCTGGCCGCGTTCGACAGTGCCTCGCGCAGCGCTCCGAGCAGGTGCTGGCCAGCCTCGGGAGCAACCTCGTCGAGAGGCCCGGACATCCGCAGCGCGGGAGCGAAGCCGAGCGCGCGCGTGGCCTGGTCCACCACGCCCACCACCTTGGCGCGCAGGTCGCCCTCGCCCGCGGCGGGACGTGACTGCAGGGAGAAGATGACCGAGCGGATCTCCTGGATGGTCTCGTCCAGCGAGTCGACCGCCTGGCTCACCCGGCGCGAGTTGTCGGACTGCTCCATCCGCCCGGACAGGCTCTGCAGGGACATGCCGGTCGCGTAGAGCCGCTGGATGACAAGGTCATGCAGGTCGCGGGCGATCCTCTCCCGGTCGTCGTACACGGCGAAGCGCTGCGCCTCCCGCCGCCGGGAGGCCAGCTCCAGGCCGACGCCCGCCTGCGCGGCGAAGCTGGTCAGCATCTCCACGGCGGCCGGAGCCAGCGGCATCGCCCCGGGGAAGTGGCCGGCGGTCAGGATGCCGCGCACGTTGCCGGGGGCTCCGAGGGGGACCACGACGGCTGGCCCCAGGTTCAGGTGCTCGCGGGCGGCCGGCGCCGCCCGCTCATCGCGGCCGAAGTCGTCGACGCTCAGCGGCTTGCCGGTGCCCAGCACGAGCCCGGACACCGAGCCGGCCACCGGCAGCACCAGGCCGAGCGCGTCCTCCGCGCCGACCCCCGCGGCGTGCTCGACGACCAGCTGCGCGGCGCCCGCCACCGGCAGGGCCAGCACCACCTGGTCGGCGCCGGATATCTCCAGTGCCCGCTGGGTGACCAGCTTGAGTACCGCGCCGGTGTCCGCCTCGGACAGCAGCCGCTCGGTGACCTCGGCGCTCGCGCGAAGCCATTGCTCCTGCCGGCGCGCCTCCTCGTAGAGCCTGGCGTTCCCGATCGCGATGCCGGCCGCGGCCGCGAGCGCGGTCAGGACCGCCTCGTCCTCGTCGTCGAACTCCGCGCCGTTTTCCTTCTCGGTCAGGTACAGGTTGCCGAACACCTCGTCGCGGATCCGCACCGGCACGCCAAGGAAGGTCTTCATCGGCGGGTGCCCTTCGGGAAACCCGAACGACTGCGGGTGCGCGGAGATCTCGGGCAGGCGCAGCGGCCGCGGGTTGACGATCAGCTCGCCGAGCAGGCCGCGACCCTCGGGCCAATGGTCGATGCGGGCGATCTGCAAGTCGTCCAGGCCCACTGGGACGAACTCGGCCAGCCGGCCGCCCTCTCCGATCACGCCCAGCGCGCCGTACCGCGCATCGACCAGCGTGACCGCCGCCTGGACGATCTGCCGCAGCACCGCCTCGAGCTCGAGGTTGGTGCCGACCGCGACGACCGCCTCGAGCAGCGCGTGCACGCGATCGCGTGTCTTGACCACAGCGGCCAGCCTGACCTGCAGCTCGGCCAGCAGCTCGTCAAGGTGTAGCTGCGGCAGCAACGGTCTGTCCTGAGCCGGTTCCACGAACCCCCACAGATTGTCTCGACCCGGCTTGCCTGCGCCCGACGAGATGATCGTACGCCCGGGGCCTGCCCGCTGAGCAGAGTCGTTGCCGCCCAGCCGGCCCGGCCCGACGGCGGCCGTCACCGTTGTCGCGGGGCCCTTCGGCCCGCCGGCGGGAGAGGAACGGCCCTGCCGGGCAGGCCCGGCTCGCCGCGATCCTGAGCATATGTTCCCCCGAAGCGCATCCACCGCCCGAGGCACCGCAGCAGCGTCGGCGCCGCACCCGGCGTCCGAACCGGCCGCGCAGAGCGGCACCGACTGGAACTCCGTGTTCGGCGAGGCGGAACGGGCCTGCTGCTGCTCGGCCCGGCCGACGGTGGTCGCGGTGTTCCCGCCGCGCCTAGGCCGGTCCCGGGGGGTTGACCTGCTGCTCTGCGGTCACCACTACCGGGCCTGCCGGGCCAGCCTGGCCCGGGCCGGCGCGGTGGTCCACGACCTGCCGCCCCGCTGAGGGCCCTCGGCGGCGCCGATGACGACCACGGGGCACCTGGCCCGGGCCACGCAGGTGCGCACGACCGGTCCTGGCGACCGGCCGGCCAGCCGGGCCGGCCCGGTCAGGCCGAGCACCAGCAGGTCGGCTCCGGCGGACCGGTCGATCAGCACCCGCTCGGGCACGCCCTCGGCCAGCTCGGCGGTGACGCCGTCCGGCCGGGCCGGCCCGAACTCGGACCGCAGGGCGGCCGCCAGGCCGTTACAGGCGGTGGTCCGCTCCTCGTCGCAGGTCGGCAGCGCGCCGGCGCAGGCATACGGGGCGGCGTGCCGGGCCGGATCCCAGACCCGGACCACGTGCAGCCTGGCCCGGCGCAGGCTCGCCTCCTCCGCCGCCCAGCGCAGCGCGGATCCGGAGGCCGGCGAACCGCTGATGCCCACCACGATGCGCTGCTGGTGATCTTTGTCCATGCCGGCCTCCCAGCTCCCTGAGTATCCGGGCGGTCAGGCCGGCAGCAGGGCCGAAGGTCCCGCGACCGCGGGGAGAGGTCCCGCTCAGCCCCGGCCGTCTGGCCCTACCAGCGCCGCCCGGCCGGCGATGGCCTGACAATGCAGGAGAAAGCCAAGCCGAAGGAGGTGGACACCGGTGAGCGCGCTGACCCGCAGGGACAGCCGGGGGTTCTCGGACCTGTTCGAATGGCTCGAGAGCCCCTATGCGCTGCTGCGTCCCTTCGCCGGGCAGACCATGCGCACGGAGGAGGGCGTCGAGGACGGCCGCTACGTGGTGCGCGCGGAAATGCCCGGGATCGATCCAGAGAAACACGCCGAGGTCACCGTGTCCAAGGGAATCCTCACCATTCACGCCGAACGGCAGGAGGACACCGAGAGCAAGCACCGCAGCGAGTTCCGCTACGGCTCGTTCACCCGTCACGTGGCGCTGCCGGCGAGCGCGGACGAGAAGGACATCGAGGCGAGCTACGACAAGGGGATCCTCGAGGTGAGCGTCGGGCTGAAGGCGAAGGATGACTCCGACGACGCCGGACGCCGCGTCCCGGTCAGGACCGTGCAGCACATCAAGCCGACCTGACGCAAACAGAACGCGGCAAACAGCCGGGCGGCCCTCGCGGAGGGCCGCCCGGCTGTCTCATTCTCATTCGAGAATGTCGTCCACGCTGCGCCGGGGCGAGGCTTCCCCCGGCGGACCGAAGCCGAGCCGCACGACGATCTGCGGGCATTCCGGCCACGGCCACCACCTCTCGCCCTGGTTCTCCACGTCGTGCAGCTCGACCATCTGGTAGAGCAGCGACGTGGCCAGGCCGTTGCCGGCGGCGGCGAGCAGCACGCGCTGCAGGGCCTGGCCCGCTCGCAGCCAGTCGCCCGGCTCGTCGCCCGCGGTGGCCAGCACCCCGAGCTGCGGTCGCGGCTCGTACCTGCCGGATGGCCGCGTGACCGCGGGCGAGGCGTAGCCGAAGTCCCGCACCGGCGCCGGCCCGGTGACCGGAGCAACCCCGAGGGCGCTGGCGGGAACGCCGTCGTCGCCCCCGGTCGCGATCCACTGACCCAGCTCGACCCGGTGATCGAAGTCGGTCGCCAGCTCCCGGTCGGCCGCGGCCGCCAGCTCGAGCACGGTCTGCGCGTCGCCGGTGTCCAGCATGCGGAGCACCGTGAACTCCGATGCCGCCTCGTGCTCGAGCGCGGCCAGTATGGACGCGGGAACCGGGCGTTCGGAAAACGGCGCACGGCAGGTATGCCGCCGGGGGATCATCTCGAACAGCGCGCGCTCGTCGGACGTCGGCGGCCGCCCGGGCCGCAGGTCCACGCACGCCATCAGGGTCGGCTCACCTTGCGGGTCGGGGAGCGGCCAGACCAGGGGCTTGGCGCCGAGCATGCGGATCGCGAGCCGGAG
The DNA here is from genome assembly GCA_030040095.1 of Streptosporangiaceae bacterium. GTDB lineage: Bacteria > Actinomycetota > Actinomycetes > Streptosporangiales > Streptosporangiaceae > JASHPR01. Next base: position 4,866 of record JASHUI010000469.1, read on the forward strand.
GTTGAACAGCGCGGCACCGCAGCTCAGGTGCAGCGCGCGGCCCCGGGGGTCGGCGACCCACAGCATCCGGTCCGGATCGGCGCGCAGTTCGACGAGCTCGCCGGTGACCCGCAGCCGCCACGGCTGGGTGTTGTGGATGGACGGCGCGGCGCCCGCCGCCTCGACCAGCCCGCGGACGACGCCGTCCTGAGCCAGGGCCCGGTACATGTCGGCCTCTTTCCCGTCCCTAGAGCCGCTCGCCCACGATCGCGGCGAGGTCGGCGAGCCTGCAGGTGTAGCCCCACTCGTTGTCGTACCACCCGAACGCCTTGACCAGGTTCCCCGCCGCCTGGGTCAGGCCGGAGTCGAACACGCACGAGGCGCTGGCGCCGATGACGTCGCGCGAGACCAGCTCGTCGGTGCTGTACTCCAGAATGCCTGCCATCGGGCCGGCCGCGGCCTGCTCGAACGCCGCGTTGACGTCGGCGGCGGTCACGTCCCGGCCGAGCACGGCGGTGAGGTCGGTCAGCGACCCGTCCTCGACCGGAACCCGGACCGCGACCCCGTCCAGGCGCCCGGCCAGCTCCGGTATCACCTCCCCGGTGGTCCTGGCCGCCCCGGTGGTCGTCGGCACCATGCTGACCGCGGCGCTGCGGGCCCGGCGCAGGTCCTTGTGCGGGCCGTCGAGCAGCATCTGGTCGCCGGTGTAGGCGTGCACCGTGGTCATGAATCCCCGGACCAGGCCGAACGAATCGTTCAGCACCTTCGCCATAGGCGCGACGCAGTTCGTCGTGCAGGACGCGTTCGAGATCACGTCGTGCCGCTGCGGGTCATAGTCGCCGTCGTTGACGCCGACCACGATCGTCACGTCCGCGCCCTTTCCCGGCGCGGACAGGAGCACCTTCTTGGCGCCGCCCTTCAGGTGCAACGCGGCCTGGTCCCGGGCCCGGAACTTGCCGGTGGACTCCACGACGACGCCCACGCCTAGCGCACCCCAGTCGATGTCGGCCGGGTCGCGGCTGGAAAGGACGCGGATCGGGGCGCCGTCGACGATGATCGAGTCGTCGGAGTACGCGACCGGGACGGCGAGGCGGCCATAGGTCGAGTCGAACTCGAGCAGGTGCGCCAGAGTCCGGGCGTCCGTTATGTCGTTGACGGCCACCACCTCGATATCACCGCGCTCGAGAGCCCGGCGCACGAACGTGCGCCCGATGCGCCCGAAACCATTGATGCCAACGCGGACGGTCATGAAGTTCCCTCCTATGCTGCTTCCTGTATCGGCCGTGCCGGCCGGTTCAGCGAACGACCACGACCGGGCAGGAGGCGTGGTGCGTGACCTGGTTGCTCACCGAGCCCAGCAGCAGGCCGGCGAACCCGCCGTCCCCGCGCGTGCCGACCACGACCAGGTCGGCGCCGTCGGAGGCCGCGATCAGCTCCTTGGCCGCCAGGCCGCTCACCGCGCGCACGGTCACCGACGCGGGGCTGGTGGCGCCGATCTCGCTGGCGACCTTGGCCACGAGCTCCTCGGCCGCCTGGCGCGCCTTCTCCTGCTCGGGCCTGTCTTCCACCATGATCAACGGGTTGCCGGTCCACTGATTGCTGGCGACCTCGTGCACGGTCAGCACGGTCAGCGGGGCGTGTTGCAGCGCCGCCTCCCGCATCGCCCACTCCAGCACATGCTGGGAGTGCTCCGACCCGTCGATTCCTACAACAATGCCGTTCATGGCATGCTCCTTCCGCCAGGGGCTGTCCCGATGTGGGCAGCCATGACGTCCAAGGTCAGGCTCGCGGCGCCGGCCGGGCCGGGCCAGGGGCGTTGGGCGGCCAACGATCGGGCCTTTGGTCCCTACTGCGTGCCCGCCCCGGCTGGCAGTCTCGGTCGGGTGGAGGGACACCGCCCGCCGACCCGGCCGCCCGCCCGATCGGGCCGATGACGCACCGGGGTGACCGGACGCTGGCCGCGACCGGGCTGGCCCGGGTCGAGGGCGAGGGTTCCCTCTACGTCCGGGTCAGCGCCGGGCAGGTCGAGGAGGTGCGCCTCGACATCTACGAGCCGCCCCGGTTCTTCGAGGCGTTCCTGCGCGGCCGCTCCTACACCGAGCCGCCCGACATCACCGCCCGGGTCTGCGGGATATGCCCGGTCGCCTACCAGACCAGCGCCTGCCAGGCGATCGAGGCGGCGTGCGGGGTCAGCCTGCCCGGCCCCCTGGCGGACCTGCGGCGGCTGCTGTACTGCGGCGAGTGGATCTCCAGCCACGCGCTGCACATCTACATGCTGCACGCCCCCGACTTCCTGGGCTATCCGGGCGCGGTGGAGCTGGCCCGCGACCACCGGCAGGTCGTCGAGCGCGGCCTGGCGCTGCGGCGGACCGCCAATTCGATCATGGAAGTGCTCGGCGGGCGCTCGATTCACCCGGTCAACGTCCGGGTCGGCGGCTTCTACCGGGTGCCCGCGGCCGGCGAGCTCGCGCCGCTGGCCGAGCGGCTGCGCGGGACGCTCGACCTGGCGCTGGAGACGGTGCGCTGGGTGGCGGGGTTCGACTTCCCCGATGTGCGCTGTGACCACGAGCTGCTGGCCCTGCGGGACCCCGGAAGGTATCCGATCGAGCGCGGGACGCTGGTCAGCAGCGGAGGGCTGGAGTTCTCCCCGGCCGACTTCGAGCGGCACGTGATCGAGGAGCAGGTGCCGCACTCCACCGCCCTGCACGCCAGGCTGGCCGGGACCGGCGCCAGCTACCTGACCGGCCCGCTCGCCCGGTACACGCTGAACTCCCGCTGGCTGCCGCCCGCGGCGGCCGCGGCCGCCCGCGAGGCCGGGCTCGGGCCGTCCTGCCGGAACCCGTTCCAGAGCATCGTCGTGCGCGCGGTGGAGATAGTCTGCGCGGTCGAGGAGGCGCTGCGGCTGATCGAGGCCTACCGGCCGCCGGACAAGCCATGCGCAGAAGTAACGCCCCGGCCCGGGGCGGGACACGGCGTGAGCGAGGCTCCCCGCGGCGTGCTGTATCACCGGTACCAGCTCGACGCGCACGGGATCGTGCGCGAGGCGCGGATCGTGCCGCCGACGTCCCAGAACCAGGCCGCGATCCAGGACGACCTCCGCGGGTTCGTGCAGGACCGGCTGGACCTCGACGACGAGCCGCTCACCCGGGCCTGCGAGCAGGCCATCAGGAACTACGACCCGTGCATCTCGTGCGCCACCCATTTCCTGCGCCTGGAGCTGGACCGCGCGTGACGTCCTCGCGGGCCCGGCGGGTGGTGGTCATCGGCGTCGGCAACGAGTTCCGGCGCGATGACGGGATCGGTCCCGAGGTCGTCTCCCGGCTGCGCGGGCGCACGGCCGACGGCGTGGAGCTGCTGGTCAGCGACGGCGAGCCGACCCGCATGATCGAGGCGTGGACCGGGGCGTCGCTGGCCGTGGTGGTCGACGCGGTGCTGGCCGGGCCGCGCGGCCCCGGGCGGCTGCACCGGATCGTCATCGGCCGGGCGGACCTCCCCGATGCCCGCCAGGTCAGCTC
>JASHUI010000470.1:0-5001 GCA_030040095.1 Streptosporangiaceae bacterium
GCCTGCACGGCGGGCATCGTGGTCGGGGCCGACGGCGCGTCGCTGGACGGGGCCGACGGCACTTCGGGCGGGGGCGGCGGCGGGGCCGCCGGGATGCCTCCCGTCGCAGCCTGGGAGTCCGGTTCGGCGCGGCCCGGTTTGGACGACCCTGGCCGCAGCTGGCTGAGCACCGGGCCCCGGGCCACCATGACCACCCCGAGCACCAGGGCCACGATGCCGGCCGCCTGGACGGCGAGCAAGCCCGGCGAGATCTCGATCTTGTCGCCGAAGACCACGACACCGAGCAGGATCCCCGCGAGCGGCTCGGCCGCCGTGATCCCCGGCAGCCCGGCGTGCAACGGCGCGGCGCTGAACGAGTTCTGCATCAGCCAGTTGGCGATCAGGGCGGCGCCCAGCAGGCAGTACGGGGGCCAGTTGGTCAGCAGGCCGATGATCGAGTGGGCGTCGAGGATCTGCACGGTGCGGCGGGTCAGCGCGTCGGAGATCCCGAAGACCAGGCCCGCCCCGATCCCGGTGAGCATGGCGCGCGTGTCGCCGGAGCGACGGTGACCGGCGTGGATGAAGCAGTAGGCGAGCACCGCGACCCCGGCGGCGGCCGGCCAGTCGGCGAACGAGCCGAACGACACCGCGGGCGTCCCTGGCTGCCGTGTCAGCGACAGCGCCGCCACCCCGAGGCTCAGGATGACGGCGCCGACCAGCTCACTGGCCCGCAGCCGCTGCCGTGACAGCGGGACGGCAAGTGCCAGCGCGAAGATCAGGCTGGTGGCCAGCAGCGGCTCGTACAGCGTCAAGGCCAGGTGGCCGACGCACCAGGCCGACAGCAGCTGACCGGTGACCATCACGCAGAAGCCGAGCAGCCACCGGCGGCGCTTGACCAGGTCAACGAGCAGGCTCAAGCGCAGGAAGTGGGCCTGAGGCGCCTGCTCGGCGGCATGCTGCTGCAAGACGAAGCCGACTCCCAGCAGCATCGCCGCTACCAGCGTGATGGCAATAATCATGTCTCTCCGCTACCAGTATGGCGCCCTGGCTGAGGCCGGCTAGCTCTACGTGTCGCTTCGGTTGCGCCCGAGAGTATCCCGGCCGTGCCGCGTCCGCAGCGCGGCCGGGACAAAATGACTCATGCGGGCTAGCGAGACGGTCGGTCAGGCCCCGTCCGGTATCGGCCTGCGGCGAAGTGGTTCCCGGCCGGGCGGCTGGCTGGGCCGAGGGCGGGACGGGACCGGCCCCATCGGCCGGGTCAGCGGCTTGTCGACCGCCAGGGTCATCCTCTCCCCGTCATTCATGATCTCCAGAGGCTCGCCGTCCGCCATGGAGTAGGTGACCGTCATGCGGGTTATCTCGGCTCGTACCCGCCGCCCCTGGAACACCAGATTGAAGGCGAGCCTGGTCAGGCCATCGGGCAGCCGCGGCGCGAAGCTCAGCGTGCCGTCCCGGTAGCGCAGGCCGCCGAAGCCCGCGACCAGCGCGATCCAGGTGCCGGCCAGCGAGGCGATGTGGACGCCGTCCCTGGTGTTGTGCTCCAGGTCATGCAGGTCCATCAGGGCTGCCTCGCCCAGGTAGTCGTGGGCTAGATCGAGGTGCCCGACCTCGGCGGCTATCACCGCCTGGGTGCAGGCGGACAGCGACGAGTCGCGCACGGTGAGCGGCTCGTAGTAGTCGAAGTCCCGTGCCTTCTGCTCGGCGGTGAACGCGTCTCCCCGCATGTGCAGGGCCAGGACCAGGTCGGCCTGCTTCACGACCTGCTTGCGGTACAGGTCGTAGTAGGGAAAGTTCAGCAGCAGCGGGTACTTGTCCGGGCCGGTGTTGGCGAAGTCCCAGACCTGGTGCTTGGTGAACCGCTCGGCCTGCGGGTGCACGCCGAGCGATTCGTCGTACGGGATGAACATGGCCTCGGCCGCGTCCCGCCAGCTGGCCGACTCCTCGGCGTCGATGCCGAGTTCCTTGGCCCGGTCCGGGTACCGTTTCGCCGCCTCGGCCGCCTCCAGCAGGTTCTGCTGGGCCATCAGGTTGGTGTAGACGTTGTTGTCCGCTATCGCGCTGTACTCGTCCGGGCCGGTGACCCCGTCGATGTGGAACCGCCCCTGGGCGTCGTGATGCCCGAGCGAGCGCCACAGCCGGGCGGTATGGACGAGTATGTCCAGTCCAGGGCCGCGGTCGAACTCCTGGTCACCGGTCACCGCGACGTAGCAGGCCGCCGCGTCGGCGATGTCGGCGTTGATGTGGAAGGCCGCGGTGCCGGCCGGCCAGTAGCCCGAGCACTCCTGCCCGGCGATCGTCCGCCACGGGAACGCCGCGCCCTCGAGGCCGAGCTGGGCGGCGCGCTCGATGGCCAGCGGCAGGGTGCTGTGCCGCCACCGCAGCGCGTTGGCGGCGGAGTTGGGCACGGTGAGCGTGCAGACCGGCAGCACGAAGGTCTCTGTGTCCCAGAACGCGTGGCCGTCGTAGCCCGGACCGGTCAGCCCCTTGGCCGGGATCGCCCTGTTCTCCGCCCTGGCCCCGGCCTGCAGCACGTGAAACAGCGCGAACCGCGCCGCCTGCTGCACCTCGGTGTCCCCGTCCAGCTCGACGTCGGCGCGGTCCCAGAAGTCGTCGAGGTATTCGCGCTGCTCGGCGAGCAGCCCCTCCCAGCCGGTCTGCCGGGCCGCGGTGAGCGCCGCCCACACCTGATCCCGGACCCCCGGCAGGGACCGCTGGCCCGACCATCCGTAGGCGACGAACTTGGTCACGGTCAGCTTCTGGCCCGGCTGCAGCACGACGGCCGCGGTGACCACGCCGCCATCGGGGAACACCCGGCACTCGGTCAGGACATCGGGCGGGCCCTCGATCACGTGATCCATCGCCGCGCTGATCCGCAGCTTGCTGGCCCGGGTGCAGTGCGACACCACGACGGCCGTGCCGTTGGCGTTCTGGTACTCCGGCTCCAGCGGGTTCTCCAGCGCGGCGGCCACGCGGGGATCCTGGCCGGACGACGGGAGCTGCTCGTTGGCCAGCAGTTCGGACTGCACCGCGATCCTGGCCCCGCTCTCGATCGGCTCCACCACGTAGCGGATCGCCCCGATGGCCCGCTGGGTGAGCGACACCAGGCGGACCGAGGAGACCCGGACCGCCCGCCCGGCCGGGGAGTCCCATTCGGCCGTGCGGCTCAGCGTCCCGGCCCGGAAGTCGAGCAGCCGCTCGTGCGCCCGCAGGTGGCCGTAGCGAACGTCGAAGGGCTCGTCGTCGACGAACAGCCGGATCAGCTTGCCGTTGGTGACGTTGATGACCTCCTGGCCGGACTCCGGGAGCCCGTAGGCCGTCTCCGCGTAGGGCAGCGGCCGGATCTCGTAGACGCCGTTGAGGTAGGTGCCGGGCAGGCCGTGCGGCTCGCCCTCGTCCAGGTTGCCGCGCCATCCCACATGGCCGTTGGACAGCGCGAACACCGACTCGGTCTGGGCCAGCAGGCCCAGGTCCAGGTGAACCTCCCGCAGCGTCCACGGCTCGACGGCGAATGCCTCCTGGAGTATCACCGGCGCTCCATCAGCTCGGATAGGTCGGTCACGACGACGTCCGCGCCGTGTTCCCGCAGTTCCTTCGCCTGCCCGACGCGATCGACCCCCACCACGAAGCCGAAGCCGCCCGCCCGGCCTGCGGCCACGCCGGCCAGGGCGTCCTCGAAGACCGCCGCGGCGGTGGGCTTCAGCGCGAGCGCGCGGGCCCCGGCCAGGAAGGTGTCCGGGGCCGGCTTGCCGCGCAGGTGGTCCCGCTTGGCGACCAGGGCGTCGATACGCGCGTCGAACAGGTCCTCGATGCCCGCGGCGACCAGCACGGCGCGGCAGTTGGCGCTGGACGACACCACGGCGCGGGGCAGCCCGGCGTCCTTGACCGCCCGGACGAAGGCGACCGAGCCGGGGTAGGCGTCCACCCCGTCCTCGCGGATCCGCCGCAGCAGGATCTCGTTCTTTCGGTTGCCCAGGCCGTGGACGGTCTGCGCGCTGGGCGGGTCGTCGTCCTGGCCCTCGGGCAGCGTGATCCCGCGGGAGGCCAGGAAAGACCTCGTCCCGTCGGCGCGCGGCTTCCCGTCCACGTATTCGTCGTAGTCCTTGACCGGGTCGAACGGCACGAACGGCTCACCGGTCTGCTGCGCACGCTCGCGCAGGTAGCCGTCGAACGTCTCTTTCCACGCGGCATCATGGACCTTCGCGGTCTGGGTCAGGACGCCGTCCAGGTCGAACAGGCATCCGCGCACGCCGTCCGGAAGACCTAGCACCCCTCAAGGGTACGAGCCCGCTCCTACCAGCCGTAGATCCGTACCGGAAGTTCATGCAGCGGCCGCTGGTCCGGGCCGGGATAGACGATGATCAAGGTGATGTCGTCGGGGTCGCGGCCCTCGACCGCCCTGACCTCTCCGCTGGAGCGGGATTCGCGGTAGGCCGACAGATCCTTCAGCGCCCGCTCGCAGCGCTCCAGGTCCGCCTCGTCGGCCGCGGTCCAGATGACGTACTGGACGCCGACGCCGCCGAGCGGGTGCACCGCGCCGCTGCCCATGGACCGCAGGATCAGCTGCGACCCGTCGCCCGCCAGCAGCGCGGCGGTCGCGCTCCGGTCCGCGACCTCCAGCGCGAGGACCTGGCGGTAGAAACTCATCGACCGGTCCAGATTCTGCACGAACATGACCACCGAGCCGAGCCGGGCGCCGTGCGCCATCGTGGACCCCATTTCGTCGTCAGGTCACGGAGCGGGCGGGGCGAACCAGGGGTTCCCCTGCGGGAACAGGCATCGGTCGGCGATGTGATTGAGCACCCGCCGGGCCTGCCGGAACCTGTCCGCCACCTCGGCCACGACCGCGAGCCGGGCGGTGCGGGCGGGCGCCAGTCCCCAGGCGGCACGGTACCACCGGGCGCCCAGGTACTCGAACAGGTCTATGGCCGGGGCCGCGGCCAGCCGGTCCCGCTGGCCCTCGGGCGCCCGGACCGCCCGCAGCAGCCGGGCGGCGCTGACCGGGCCCAGCCCGTGCGCCACGGC
>JASHUI010000471.1:0-3666 GCA_030040095.1 Streptosporangiaceae bacterium
CCTCCGGGATCGGGCGGGCCACGGCGCGGCGGCTGGCCGCCGAGGGAGCGTGCGTGGTCGTCGCCGACCGCGACGGCCCCGGCGCCGCCAAGGTCGCCGACGAGATCGGCTCCCCCGATGTCGCGGCCAGCGTCACCGTGGACGTGACCGACGAGGCCGCGATCGCGGCGGCGCTCGTGGCGGCGGTGCTGGCGTTCGGCGGCGTCGACCTGGTGGTCAACAACGCCGGGCTGTCCATCTCCCGGCCGCTGCTCGAGACCACCGCCGCGGACTGGGACCTGCAGCACGACGTGATGGCCCGGGGCTCGTTCCTGGTGACCCGGGAGGCGGCCCGGGTGATGCGGGACCAGGGCATGGGCGGCGACATCGTCTACATCTGCAGCAAGAACTCGGTCGTGGCCGGCCCGGACAACGTCGCCTACGGCGCGGCCAAGGCCGACCAGGCGCACCAGGTGCGGCTGCTCGCGGCCGAGCTGGGCCAGTTCGGCATCAGGGTCAACGGCATCAACCCGGACGGCGTTGTCCGCGGCTCCGGGATCTTCGCCGGCGGCTGGGGAGCCAGGCGGGCCGCGGTCTACGGCGTGCCCGAGGAGGAACTCGGCGCCTACTACGCGGGGCGGACGCTGCTGAAGCGCGAGGTGCTGCCGGAGCACGTCGCGGCCGCCGTCGTCGCGCTGACCTCGGGGGACCTGCCGGTGACCACGGGCCTGCACATCCCGGTCGACAGCGGGGTGACGGCCGCGTTCCTGCGGTGACCGCGCAGGCGGACGTTGCGGTGGCCGCGGTCGACCTGGGCGCGTCGGGCGGGCGGGTCATGGTCGGCCGGGTGGGTTCCGGCCTGCTGGAGCTGCGCGAGGCGCACCGGTTCCCGAACATCCCGGTCAGCGCGGGCGGGACGCTGCACTGGGACATCCTGAGCCTGTACCGGGAGGTCCTCGACGGGCTGCGGGCCGCGGCCGACGTGAGCGAGCTGGGCAGCGCGGGGATCGACTCGTGGGGCGTGGACTACGGCCTGATCGACTCGGGCGGGGCGCTCCTGGGCAACCCCGTGCACTACCGCGACCGGCGCACGGAGGGTGCCGTCGAGCAGGTGCTGGCCAGGATTCCGGCCCGGGAGCTGTACGCGGCCACCGGCATCCAGCAGCTGGCCATCAACACGATCTGCCAGCTCACCGCCGCGGCAGGGACGCCACAGCTCGGCACGGCGCGGACGCTGCTGCTGATCCCGGACCTGCTCGGGTACTGGCTGACCGGCTCGGCCGGAGCCGAGATCACCAACGCGTCCACCACCCAGCTGCTCGACGTCACGGCACGCCAGTGGGCGACCTCGCTCATCGAGCGGGCCGGCCTGCCTGGGCACCTCTTCCCGCCACTTCGCCGGCCCGGTGACCTGGTCGGCGAGCTGCGGCCGGAGGTGGCCGCCGATGCGCGCCTGCCGGCCGGGCTGCCGGTCGTGGCCGTCGGCTCGCACGACACCGCGTCGGCCGTGGCCGCCGTGCCTGCCCAGGGCGAGAACTTCGCGTTCATCTCGTGCGGCACCTGGTCGCTTGTCGGGATGGAACTGAGCCAGCCGGTCCTGACCGAGGCCAGCCGGCTCGCGAACTTCAGCAACGAGGCCGGCATCGACGGCACGATCCGCTACCTGCGCAACGTGGCCGGCCTGTGGCTGCTGCAGGAGTCGCTGCGGACCTGGTCCGGCCCCGACCTGGGGGACGTGCTCGCCCGGGCCGCCCGACTCCCGGCTCTGCGCTGGGTGATCGACGCCGACGATCCCGCGCTGCTCGCCCCGGGGGACATGCCGGCCAGGATCGCCGCCGCCTGCGAGGCCGCCGGGCGGCCCGCGCCGGCCGACCCCGCGCAGACCGTCCGCTGCATCATGGACAGCCTCGCGCTCGCCCACCGGCGCGCGATCACGACCGTCCAGGAGCTGTCCGGGCGGCACGCTGACACGATTCACCTGGTCGGCGGCGGCGCCCGGAACGATCTGCTCTGCCAGCTCACGGCCGACGCCTGCGAGCTGCCCGTGGTGGCCGGCCCGGTCGAGGCGTCCGCGGTCGGGAACGTCCTGGTGCAGGCCCGCGCGCTGGGCCTGGCGCCGGCCGGGCTGGACGGCATGCGCGCGCTCGTGCGCGGGTCACAGCCGCTGCGCCGGTTCGAGCCCGCCGGCGACGGGGCGCGGTGGCGGGCCGCGGGCCGGCGAGTGCCGTAACCGGCCGCACCCGTGCCGAGGCGGTTCCATCGCGTCCCGCCCCATTTGACACGTTCCAACGGGAGCAATGACACTGGCTGTCGGGTCAGGAAGGACGTCGGTGAGCGCGCCCATCAGCATCAGGGAAGTTGCCGCGCACGCGGGGGTCTCGGTGGGCACGGTGTCCAACGTGCTGAACCGGCCGAACATCGTCGCGCAGTCCACCAGGGACCGGGTGAACGCGGCGATCAAGGCGCTGGGCTTTGTCAGGAACGAGTCCGCGCGCCAGCTCCGCGCGGGGCGCAGCCGCACCATCGGCCTGGTCGTCCTCGACGTGGCCAACCCGTTCTTCACCGACGTCGCCCGCGGCGTCGAGGACGAAGCCAGCATGTCCGGGCTGTCGGTGATCCTGTGCAACAGCGACGAGCAGGTGCCCAAGGAGACCCGCTACCTCGAGTTGCTCGAGGAACACCGGGTGCAGGGCATCCTGATCACCCCGGTCGCGGGCGCGGACGAGCGCCTGGCCCGGCTGCAGCGGCGCGGCACGCCGGTGATCCTGGTCGACAGCCGGTCCCCGACCGGAAGCCAGTGCTCGGTGGCCGTCGACGATGTGCTCGGCGGCGACGTGGCCGTGTCCCACCTGCTGGAGCAGGGACACGAGCGCATCGCGTTCGTCGGCGGGCCGCTCAGCCTGCGGCAGGTGGCCGACCGGCTGGACGGCGTGCACCGGGCGCTGGAACGCTCGGGCGGCACCGCCGAGGACGTGCTCGTGATCGAGACCGCCGTGCTCAACGTCTCAGCGGGACAGCGGGCCGGCGCGGCGATCGCCGAGATGCCGGCCCGGCAGCGCCCGACCGCCGCGTTCTGCGCCAACGACCTGGTCGCGCTCGGCCTGCTGCAGGAGATGACCCGGCTCAGCATCCGGGTCCCCGACGATGTGGCGATCGTGGGCTACGACGACATCGAGTTCGCCGCGGCCGCGGCGGTGCCGCTGTCCTCGGTTCGCCAGCCCCGGCACCAGATCGGCCGCACCGCCGCCCAGCTCCTGCTCGAGGAGGCGCTCGCCGACGGCGGGCACCAGCACCGTCAGGTGATCTTCCAGCCGGAACTCGAGGTGCGCCGGTCCAGCCAGGCCCGTCCCCGGTCCAGCCGTGGAGGCCCGGGCCGATGAGGATAGCCCTGTTCGTGACCTGCCTGGCCGACACGATGTTCCCCGAGGTGGGCAAGTCCACCACCGTGCTGCTGGAGCGGCTCGGCCACCGGGTCGAGTTCCCGCAGGCGCAGACCTGCTGCGGCCAGATGCACGTCAACACGGGCTACCAGCGGGAGGCGCTGCCGCTGATCCGCCGCTACGTCGACACGTTCGAGCCCTACGACGTGATCGTCGCCCCGTCCGGGTCGTGCGTCGGCTCGATCCGCCACCAGCACGCGATGGTCGCCCGCCGGCTCGGCGACCCCGGCCTGGCCCGCCGCGCCGA
>JASHUI010000472.1:0-2748 GCA_030040095.1 Streptosporangiaceae bacterium
CGGCGGGCGTCCAGCTCGGCGGTGGCGGCCAGCTCCAGCCCGGCCTGCCAGGACTGGATCCGCCGGGCGGCGGCCAGGAACCCGGTCAGCTCGTCGTCGGACAGCTGGTCCAGGCCGCGCCGCCGGGCGCTGCCCAGGTGCCAGGCCAGCTGCGCGCCGGGCAGCATCACATCCAGCGGCCCGCCGGCCCGCCACCCCGTCGCCCCCGGCTCCGGGTCCCGGTGCGTGAACCCCGCCCCCAGGACATCCGCGAACCGGCCCTCCCCGTCGTCCCCGGCGGGATCCTCGGCGCACCAGTCCTCCGGGTCGCCGTCATCGCCCAGCAGCTCGCGCCGCTGCGCGCCGGGCAGGGCTTCCCGGCTCTCCACCGGGCCGCCGCCGGGAACCACGACGATCTCGTCGTACCGCTCCGCGTGCGACAACGGCCCGCCGCAGGACGGCGCCACTTCGGCGGACAGGGAACCGCTCTCCCGGCCATCCAGATCGCCGTTATCCGGGTCGCCCGGCTCGGGCTCGAAATCGGGATCCAGCCAGCACAACGCCGCGACCTCCGCCACGCTCGGGTCCTCCGGCTCGCGCAGCCACGCGGAAGTCCGCTTCGGGGCGCTCCCTGCGGCGGCCCGCGGCCCGGCCGGGGGACGCGGCGGGGCGCTGGTGTGAGCCGGGTCGGGGTGTCGTATCACGGCACCTCCTCCCGGCCGGGTCGCTGTCGTTATCCTGTTCGATAACTATAGCATGCCATAGCCGCTAAGTCGGCCAATTTTTCGAACCGTAGTCCGTCCGAGGTGTGCAGCGATCTGGTCAGACTCCACCGGCTCGGTCCAGTTGCTCCCGGTACCGGCGCTCCCCCAGCTTGGCCAGGACGCGGATCGACTCGGGAGCCAGCAGCGAGAGCGCCCGGACCGCCTTCGCCTCGGCGTTCACCGCCACGACCGCCCGGTCCGCCAGCACGGCGCGCATCACCGTCGCCGCGACCTTCTCCGGCGGGTACCGGCGGCGGCGCAGCGCCCGGATTCCGAGCTCTCGCTGCCGTTCCGCCTCGGCCTCGGGCATTCCGACGAACCGCATGGCCCGCGCGATGGGCGTGCTCGTCAGCCCCGGGCAGATAGCGGTCACGCCGATGCCATAGCCGGCCAACTCGGCCCGTAGGCACTCGCTGAGCATCAGCACCGCGGCCTTGGTCGTGGAGTACGCCGACTGCGACGGGCTCGGCGCGAACGCGGCGGCCGAGGCGACGTTCACGATATGACCGCCGCGGCCGCGCTCGACCATCTGTGCCCCGAACAGCCGGCACCCGCGGATCACGCCGAACAGGTTCACCCCGGCGATCTGCTGCCAGTCATCCTCGGCGTGGGCCAGGAACGGGCCGTTGATCACGATCCCGGCGTTGTTCACCACCACGTCCGGGACGCCCATCTCGGCGCGCATCCAGGCGGCGAACCGCTCCATGCCCGCGGCCGAGGCCACGTCAACCTGCCGGGCGTGCGCTTCGCCGCCACGGCTCCTGATCACCTCGCAGGCGGAGGTGGCCGTGGCCAGGTTCAGGTCCGCGGCGATCACCCGTGCCCCGTTGGCAGCGAACCCCAGCGCGGTGGCCCGGCCGATGCCGCTGCCCGCGCCGGTGACCACGACAAGTTTGGTGCGGAACGGCTTCTCCCCATTGCTCATGTGGCGACGGTACCGTTCCGCGCGATTGGCGGTAATGGCCCCGGAACCAAGCGCGACCAGCGCCGGTGCTAAAGGGCCGGTCCAGGTCGGCCTTCCCTGGCCCTTGACTGGTGACGGGCCAGGGAAGGCCTGGTCTGGCTAGGTCAGCACGTCGGGCCGACGAGCCCGCACGACCTGGCCGAGCAGAACAGGGCTTCGTATCCGTCGGTTTCTTCTTCGCCGTCCAGGAGGGGGAGTCGCTGGAGGGCGCGGGTGTCGATGGTCATGGGCATTGTCCTTTCCCTTTTCTCTCGGTCACCGGATCGGGGTTGACCCGGTGCGTAACGATGGGCCGCCGCCTGCGCCGTCGGCCATCCACAGCCGGGGCCCGCCGTGGCACAGGCGCAGCAAGAAGGCCAGCACGCCGCTCATGCCGTTGCCGAAATCGACGCCGTGGCCCTCCCCCGTCTCATCAGGAACCAGCCAGCGCCCCCCGCGCCGCGCCCGCAACTCCCACAACTGCCCGGCCGTCGCACGCGCCGCCGCCACGTACCGCCGCTCACCGGTCGCGGCCGCCAGGTCGAGGAAAAACTCCCCGTCACCGGCCAGCCCATGACAGGTACAGCTCTGCGCCCCGGCCTGCGCCGCCAGCACCGCCCCGAACGCGCCGGCACACGCGTCGAACGCCGCGCGGTCCCCGGTCTGCTGCCACAACCGCAGCAAGAACGTCGCCACCCCCGAAGCACCATTGCACCAGCGGGCACCATGGAACCACGACGGCCCCAGGTGATACGGCCACCACGCCTGACCCGCGGGCCCGACCCGCGCGGCCATGATGTCCCGCGCCAGCCCGGCCGCCTCGCCGACAAGCCCCTCATCGCCCAGCACGCTGCCCGCCGCCAGCAACGCGTACCCGATCCCGGCCAGCCCGTGCGCGAACCCGTACCTCGGCCCCGCCCGCCCCCGCTCCCCGGCCGCCACCCGGCCCCGCAGATCATCCGCCAGCCCCGCCAGAGCCTCCCGGATCTCCCCGCGCTCGGCCGCGACCAGCCCGAGTTCGGTAGCGGCTTGGGCTATGCCCGCATGCGCCACCACCGTCCC
>JASHUI010000473.1:0-4855 GCA_030040095.1 Streptosporangiaceae bacterium
GAGCTGGCGCTCGGCCTCGCCGCGCAGCCGCTGGATCTCCCGGCGGCCGACCATGTACGCCAGGGCCTGCCCCGGCCAGCCGATGTAGCGGTCGATCTCGTTCCTGACGTTGGCCTGCGTGGTCGCGGTGTTGCGCCACATGAAGTCCATGGCCTGGGACCGGGACCAGCCATAGTGGTGCATCCCGGTGTCGACCACGAGCCGGCAGGCGCGCAGCGCGTCGAACGAGAGCATGCCGAGGCGCTGCAGGTCCGAGGTGTACAGGCCCATCTCGTCGGCCAGCCGCTCGCAGTACAGCCCCCAGCCCTCCACGTAGCCGCAGACCTCGGCGTCCAGGTAGCGCCGGAACGCGGGCAGCCCGGTCAGCGTCTGCGCCGAGGCGATCTGCAGGTGGTGGCCGGGCGTGCTCTCGTGGAAGGCCAGGGCCTCGTACTCGTACACGAAGCGGTCCTGCGGATCGGCGGTCAGCACGCAGTGCGCGCCCGGCCGCTTCCCGCCCGCCGCCGGGGGCCGGTAATAGGCCAGCGGAGCGTTGCCCGCCTCGACCGGGTCGATCTCCTCGATCACGCAGTCGGGGATGTCAAACCGGGGGAACCAGCGGTCGCGGGCCTCCTCGGCGCGCCGCAGGGCGGCCGTGACCATGCCGACGATCTGGGCCGAGTCGGTGAACCTGAGCGAGCGGTCCTCCCGCAGCCGGTCCAGGATCTCCGGCACCTCGCTGGTCTGGAGCACCCGGCCGCCGATCTCGGCCCACTCCGGCCGCAGGGCCTCGAGGCAGTCAAGCCCGATCCGATGGATCTCCTCCGGCGACAGCTCGGTGGTCGTGTGCTTGCGCACGGCCGCCCGGTACCCCTCAGGACCGCCCGGCACGAAGCAGATGCCGACCCTGTCGTCGGGGCGCGCCACCGGCAGCAGTTCGTCCCGCAGGCAGGCCAGCAGCCGTCGCAGCGCGGGCCGGACCTCGCCGTCGACGATGCCGGCCGCCTCGCGCCGGAACGCCGCCTGGTCGAGGCGGCCGGGCAGGTCGACGGCCACCAGCGCGTCGTCGGCCAGGTCCTTGCCGAGATGGCCCTCGATTTGCTCGATGGCCTGGCGCGTGCCGACCTCGGCCGGGACCCGCCCGTCCTGCCTGGCCTCCCGGTACCGGGCGGTGACGGCGTCGAGGTACCCGCCCAGCCCGCGCAGCCGCCGCAGGTAGCCCTCGGCCGCCGCGGCGTCGCCGAGCAACGCCGCCGGAGCCGACTGGAACACCATGGCCTGGGGCGTCACGTAGCCGCCCGCGGACACGTTCGCCTCCCACAGGCCGTGCTCCAGGTCCGAGCGGGCCGCCCAGGCCAGGTGGGCCATCACGGCGTGGTTGACGACGCCGGCCTCGTCGAGCAGGCCCGCGTCGATGCCGTCCAGCCGCTTCTCGATCGCGGCGATCTGCCGCGCCGCCCGGGCCGATCCGGCCCGGCTGGGGTCGGGGACCAGCGCGTCGAAGCCGGGCACGCCGGACTGGGTCGCGTTGAACGGGTCGGCCGCGTGCACGACCTGGAAGAACTCCTCGCCGAGCCGGTCCAGCTCGGCCGCCGCCGCGGTTTGATCGTCTTCGCTCATGGTCGTCCAAGTATGCCCCAGCCGCAGGTGAGCACCGGGCGGCACCGCGGCCGCGCGGCGGGGGCTACCCTCGTGCTATGCCCCTTGCCGCGGAGCTGTACATTCCCAGCCCGCCCACCAACGGCTTCCACGTCGGGCCGCTGTTCGTCCACTTCTACGGCCTGATGTACGTGGTGGCGATCACGCTCGCCATCATCATCGCCCGGCGCCGCTGGCGGGCGGTGGGCGGCGACCCCTCGCTGCTCACGGACGTGGCCACCTGGGCGGTCCCGGCCGGGATCATCGGCGGCCGGATCTACTTCGACATCACCACCCCGTTCGACATCGTGCCAAAGCACGTCTGGTACGGCCCGCTCGCCGTCTGGGACGGCGGGCTCGGGGTCTGGGGCGGGATCGCGGCCGGAGCGGCGGTCGGCATCTGGCGGGTGCACCGGGCCGGGGCCGACTGGCGGCTGATGGGCAACGCGGTCGCCCCGGCGCTGCTGGTCGCGCAGGCGGTCGGGAGGATCGGCAACTACTTCAACCAGGAGCTGTTCGGCAAGCCAACCAGCCTGCCCTGGGGGCTCGAGATAAGCATGGCGGCGCGGCTGGGCTCGGGCATGCCGGCGGCGGACCTGAAGTACAGCACGTTCCAGCCCTCGTTCCTGTACGAGATGATCTTCGATCTGGCGCTGGCCGCGGCGCTGGTCTGGCTCGGCCATCACCGCAACATCCGCCCGCCCGGGCTGCTCGCCCTGTACGTGGCCGGGTACTCGGCCTACCGGATCTTCGAGGAGACCATCAGGATCGACTCGTCCGTGCACATCCTCGGCCTGCGGCTGAATTTCTTCGTCGCGATCGTGGGCACGGTGTCCGGGCTGGCCTGGTTCGTCTTCACCCAGCGCCGCAGGCTGCCGGAACCCTCGCCGCCGACGGCGGAGCCCGTGCTCGCCGAGCCCTCGGCGGTGGAGTCGCCGGCCGAGTCGTAGGTCGCGCCTCTGGTCAGCCGCGCATGTCCACCGCGTTGACGCGCACCGGGCGGATGGTGACGACGACTCGCCTGTCGCCCGGCTTGTCGTGCAGGCTCAGGTCCGCCTGGTACTTCGCGCCGACCCGGTTGGCGAAGGCGTACTCGTCGTCCGGCGATATCTCCGCGTCGCCCCTGAGCTCCAGGTACCGGTAGGGGACGGCCAGGTCGAGCAGGAACAGGTTGACCGCCGGGTTGGCCTGCAGGTTCTTCGTCTTCTGCCGGGAGGTGTTGAGCGAGAGCCGCACGGTGTCGCCGTCGGCCAGGAACCAGACCTCCGACAGCTGCGGGCGGCCGTCCGGGCCGACCGTGCCGAGCGTGGCCACCTGGGTGTCGAGCAGGTCGCGATGGGAAGCGGGGATCTCGGGCATGGCACTCCTCTGGTGACGTCGCGGGCCCAACTTAGCCTGCTCCGCCGGAGCGCGGGACGACCAGCCCGGACTCGTACGCCGTGACCACCGCCTGCGCCCGGCCGCGCAGCCCGAGCTTGCCCAGCACCCGGCTGACGTGGGTCTTCACGGTCTCCTCGGTGACCAGCAGCCGGGCCGCGATCTCCGGGTTGGACAGTCCCTCGGCGATCAGCCGGAGCACCTCGGTCTCGCGCGGGGTGAGCGCCGCCAGCGCCGTGCCCGGCCCGTCGCTCGGCCGGGGACGCAGCCGGGTGAACTCGCCGATGAGGCGGCGGGTGACGGTCGGCGCGAGCAGGGCCTCGCCCGCGGCGATCACCCGCACCGCGTCGAAGAGCCGTTCCGCGGTGACGTCCTTGAGCAGGAAGCCGCTGGCGCCGGCGCACAGCGCGTCGTAGACGTACTCGTCCAGGTCGAAGGTGGTGAGGATGAGCACGCGCGGCGCGCTGCCGCCCGGCCCGGTGAGCCGCCTGGTGGCTTCGATGCCGTCCATGGCGGGCATGCGCACGTCCATGAGGACGACGTCGGGCCGCAGCTCCCGGCTGATCCGCACGGCCTCGGCCCCGTCGGGCGCGGTGCCGACCACGGTGAAGTCGGGCTGGGTGTCGAGCAGCGCGGCGAACCCGGCCCGGACCACCTGGTGGTCGTCGGCAACGACGATCTTGATCACCGGGAGCGGCGTGGTCATGCCGCCGCCTCGGCGGCGAGGGGCAGCCGGGCCTCGACCACGAACCCGCCGGAGTTCGCGGCGCCGGTCCGTAGCTCGCCGCCGACGGCGGCGGCGCGCTCCCGCATGCCGAGCAGCCCGTGCCCGCCGCCCGGCGGCGCACCGGGGGAGTGGGCAGAGCCCGCCGGGCGGGCGTGGTCCGGAGGGCCCGGCCCGTTGTCGCGGACGCGCAGCAGGAGGGCATCCGGGGTGTAGTACAGCTCGACGTCGACGGCGGCGCCCTCCGCGTGCCGGCGCGCGTTGGTGAGGGCCTCCTGCACGATGCGGTAGGCAGCCAGCTCGATGCCGGGGTCCAGCGCCGCGACGGCGCCGCCGACGATGAGCCGGATGCCCGACCCCGAGGCCTCGCGTGCCTGGTCGAGCAGGTCATGCAGCTGGCGCAGGCCGGGCTGGGGCTGCCGGTCGGCGACGCCGCCCCTGACGTCCTCTCGCAGCACGCCGAGCAGCCGCCGCATCTCGGTGAGCGCGGCCCGGGCGGTGTCGCCGATCGCGGCCAGCCGCTGCGCCCCGGCGGCGGGCATCCCGGCCGTGGTCAGCCGGGCCGTCTCCGCCTGCACCGCGATCATCGAGATGTGGTGGGCGACGACGTCGTGCAGCTCGCGGGAGACCCGGGCCCGCTCGCCGCGCGCGGTGTGCTCGATCAGGGAGCCGGCCATGACCTGCCGGGCCGCCTGGTGCTGGGCGACCTCGAACCGGGCCCGGTGCGCGGCCCCGGCCCAGGCCGCCACCGGGCCCAGCGCCACCAGGAGCACGGCGAGGACCCTGGCCGAGGAGATTCGCGGCTCGGCGGGCGGCAGCGCGAGGAACGTGAGCGCGAGCCCGAGCCACGCCGCGGTGAGGCCCGCGGCCAGCAGCTGCGAGCCGCTCCTGCCCAGCCGGTACAGCGCGGCAAGCTGCGCGATCAGGGCCGCGACGGCCAGGAAGCGCAAGGCCGCGAGCGACAGCAGGCACGCGGCGGACACGGCCAGGGCCGCCGCCGTCGGGTACGCCCACAGCAAGCCGAGCGGGACGGTCCCGAACAGGGCGAGCAGCACGAGGACGGCCTGCAGGTCCCCGCCGTAGGTTCCGCCGGCGCCCCCGGGCTGGGCCAGCGCCTGGGCGGCGGCGGCCACGCCG
>JASHUI010000474.1:0-5741 GCA_030040095.1 Streptosporangiaceae bacterium
TTCCGGCCAGGCCGAGGCGGCCCCGGCCGGCTCCGGCCCGGCTGACGCGAGCCCCGCCGACGCCGAGGACCACTACGTCCCGCCCCCTCCGCCGCCGCTGCCCCACCTCGACTCGGTGGCGAAGGGAGCCTGGACCGCGCTGTTCGGCGGGCCCGCCTACCTGCTGGTCGCCACGCTCCTGGGCTGGGTCGTGCCGGGCTGGGCGGCGCTGCTGGCCGTGACGGCCTTCGTGGGCGGGTTCGCCGTGGTGGTCCTGCGCCTGGGCGACCGGCCCTCCGACGGCGCCGGGCCCGACGACGGCGCGGTGCTCTGACCGGTCCGGCCCCCTATTCGACCGTGCCTATTCGACCGTGGCCAGGACCTGCACGTCGAGGGAACGGCGGGCCAGGTCGGCCGCGCCGATCATGCCCGCGTCGGCGCCCAGCCGAGCCAGGGTGATCTGCGCGTGCGGGCGGTAGGGCCCTCCGGTCAGCTCGGCGTCGAACGTGGCCCTGGCCGGGCCGAGCAGCAGGTCCCCGGCGTCCGACACGCCGCCGCCGATCACGAAGCACCCCGGGTCGAGGATGGCCGCGAGCGCGGCCAGGCCGTGTCCGAGCCAGCGGCCCACGATCTCGAAACAGCGCTGGGCCACGGCGTCGCCCTCGCGGGCCGCCTGGGTGACCTGCGGGCCGCTGATCCCCTCGGCCACCCCGCCGCCGAGTTCCAGCAGGCGGGCCGCCGCGCCCGGCGAGCGCCTGGCGAACTCGCGCGCCTCGGCCACCAGCGCGTTGCCGCTCGCGTACTGCTCCCAGCAGCCGCGGTTGCCGCAGCCGCACAGCCGCCCGTCCGGCACCACGCGGTAGTGGCCGGGCTCCCCGGCGATGCCCCACCGGCCGCGGTAGAGCTGGCCGTTGATCACGAGGCCGGCCCCGATCCCGGTCCCGAGCGCGACCAGCATGACATGCATGTGCCCGCGGGCGGCGCCGAGGACGGTTTCCGCCCACACCGCGGCGTTCGCGTCGTTCTCCACCACGACCGGCAGGCCCACCCGCTCCTGGACCTGCCGCTTCAGCGGCTCGTCGCGCCACGCCAGGTTGGGCGCGAACAAGATGCTGGACCCGGCCTCGTCGACGAATCCGGCCGCGCCGATCCCGACCGCGACGGCCTGGTGACGGCCGAGCAGGTCCAGGACGGCATCGGAGATCACCTGGGCGGTCAGCCTCGGGCTGGCCGAGGGCGTGGAGCTTTTCAGCTTCTCGACGATGCGCCCGCGTTCGTCGACGACCCCGGCAGCGACCTTGGTGCCCCCGACGTCAACCCCGATCGTCAGGCTCATGATCCGCCTCCTGCGGAGGCGTGCCCGCCGCCGGGAACCGGTCCGGCGGGAACCGGTCGGCCGGGTACTGGTCCGCCGGGAAGCCACCCCCGCTCCCCGACCCGGCCGACAGCAGCGCCTCGAACGCCGAGAACGCCTCCTGCACCGCGGAGGCGACGGCGCCGCCCGCGCCGGACAGCTGCCCGCCCAGGCCCGGCCCGGACTCCCTGATCCGGCGGGCGGCCCGGCATACCGGGCACCAGGCGCACTCCGGCGCCTCGGCCGAGGCCAGCAGCTCCGGCGGCGGCTCGGTCGTCGCGGCGCCCCACACGTCGGACGGCTCGGCCGGGCGCTGGCCCTGAAGGGCCCGGCGGACCTGGCCGGTCAGCTCCCGGCGCATGCTGCGAACCCCGGACCGGACCAGCCAGCGCTGGATGTCGTCGGCCAGGTCCCGCTGCCCGCCGGGGACGCCGCGACGCTCGCCGTCGGCGGTACCGCCGCGATCCTGGCCGTTGTTGCCTGCCTGCCCGGTCATCACTGTCTCCCGATCGTTTCGGCTCGAGACTTGAGCCCCTTGAGCGCGGTTTCGATGATCGCCTTCTCTGCCCGGCGCTTGAGCATCCCTATCATCGGCACGCGAACGCCCACGGTCAGCTCGTAGGTCACCTCGGTATCGTCACCGCGCTCGGCCAGCTCGTATCCCCCGCTCATCTCGGAGACCACCGATCCGGCCTCGGCGAGGCTCCAGCGGACGCCGACGTCGCCGTCCCAGTCGTACCCGAGCACGTAGCTATCCTTGATCACTCCGGCGTCCAGCGTGAACCGGACCGCGCTCGCGCGCCCTTCCGGCTCCTGCGACAGGACCTCGGCGGCGCGCACGCCGGTCGCCCACCGCGGGTACGCGCCGAAGTCCGCGATCACCGCCATGACGTCCCGCCGGGGCACCCCTATCACGATGCTCGACGAGGTCCTGTCCGCCATGCACGGAGCGTACCTTGCCGCGGACGGTTACCACTCCAGGACGTGGGGCGTCCCGGTCGCGCGGAAGTGGCCCACGTTCACGCACTCGGTGCGGCCGATCGTGATCCGGCTGACCAGCGGCTGGTGCACGTGCCCGAACAGGGCGTACCGCGGCTGCGTGGCCCGTATCGCGTCGAGCAGGGCGGCGCTGCCGCGCTCCATCCTGCGGGCCACCGTGTCGAACAGCAGCTCGGGAACGTCGGGCGGGATGTGCGCGCAGAGCACGTCCACCGCGCCGACGGCCGCCACCTTGGCCGCGAAGGCCTCGTCGGCGATCTCGTTCGGCGTCCGGTACACGGTGCGCAGCCCGCCGCCGACGAAACCGAAGGACCAGCCGCCGATGTCGGCCCGCTGGCCGTCCAGCACGTGATGGCCGGGCCGCAGATGCGGGCCCCACATCCGGGGTATGTCCACGTTGCCGTAGGTCAGGTAGGACGGGGACGGCAGCGCCGCGAACATCTCCTCGTACTGCCGTGACGCCGCCGCCTCGACATGGGCCGCGGGGTCCCCGTCCAGCCCGGCCCATAGCCGGGCCGACATCTGCCTGGCCTCGTCGAAGCGCTGCGCGGTGCGCAGCCCGATGAACCGCCGGGCCGCCTCGGCCCCGAACAGGTCTGCGAATATCCCTTTCCCGTGGTCCGCGTAGTCTACAAAGAGCAGCAGGTCACCGAGGCAGATCAGGGCGTCGGCGCCGACCGCCGCCTTGCCGAGCGCATCGGTCCTGCCGTGCACATCGCTGACCACATGCACCCGCATGCCAACACCCTAGGCAAATCTTGTCAGGCCCAGAAATGGGTGCCAGGCGCCAGCGCGGTGTACGTTCCATGAAGATCCGCGCAGATCGGATTGTTGAGGAGGCATCGTGCGCGAGTACAGCATTCCCGCGATGGTTGACGTCCCCGCCACCGCGAGTCTCGCCGACGTGGTCTTCACCCGTGCCAGCCAGGACCCGAACGCCGTGGTCATGCGCAAGCCCGGCCCGGCGGGCCGCTGGGAGGATGTCACCGCCGGGCAGTTCCGTGACGACGTGACGGCCCTGGCCAAGGGCCTGGTCGCGGCGGGCATCGAGCCGGGCGACCGGGTCGCGCTGATGTCGCGCACGCGGTACGAGTGGACGCTGGCCGACTACGCGATCTGGGCGGCCGGCGCGATCACCGTGCCCATCTACGAGACCTCGTCGGCGGAGCAGGTCGAGTGGATCCTGAGCGACTCCGGGGCCAGGGCCGCGTTCGCCGAGACCGCCGCGCACGCGGACCTGATCCGTTCGGTCAGCGCCCTGGACCACGTCTGGGTGATCAACGACCCGGACGGCCTGGCCCTGGGCGGCGCCGACGCCGTCACCGACGAGCAGCTGGAGCAGCGGCGGGCGGCGCGGACGGCGGCGGACCTGGCCACGATCATTTACACATCGGGCACCACGGGCCGGCCCAAGGGCTGCGAGATCACTCACGTCAACCTGCTGTCCGACGCCCGTAACGCGGTCGAGGGCGCGCTGACCGAGGTCTTCGAGATCGCCGGAAGCTCGACGCTGCTGTTCCTGCCGCTGGCCCACTCGTTCGCCCGGATCATCCAGGTCGGCTGCCTGGAGTCCGGGGCCATCCTCGGCCACTGGCCGGACACGGGGTCGGTGGCCAAGGCGCTGCCCGAGTTCCGGCCCACCTTCCTGCTCTCGGTACCGAGGGTGTTCGAGAAGGTCTACAACACCGCGCAGCAGCAGGCGTCGGCCAGCGGGGCCAAGAACCGGATCTTCCAGGCCGCCGTGACCACCGCGGTCGCCTGGAGCCAGTCCCAGGAGCCCGGCGCCGCGACCGCGGGCCCGGCGCTGCGGCTGCGTCATGCGCTGTTCGACCGGCTGGTCTACGCCAAGCTCAGGGCGGCGGTCGGCGGCCAGGTCCGGTACGCGGTCTCCGGGGGAGCGCCGCTCGGCGAGCGGCTCGGCCACTTCTTCCGCGGCGCCGGGATCGTGATCCTCGAGGGGTACGGGCTGACCGAGACCTCGGCCGCGGGCACCGTGAACCGGCCCAGCCGCAACAAGATCGGCACCGTCGGCCTGCCGCTGCCCGGCTGCGCGATCAAGATCGCCGACGATGGCGAGATCCTGCTCCAAGGCCCGAACGTTTTCCCTGGCTACTGGCACAACAAGGAGGCGACGGCCGAGGCGCTGGACTCAGACGGGTGGCTGCACAGCGGCGACATCGGCAGCCTGGACGAGGAGGGCTTCCTCCGGGTCACCGGCCGCAAGAAGGAGCTCATCGTCACGGCGGCGGGCAAGAACGTCGCCCCGGCCGTGCTCGAGGACCGGCTCCGCGCGAGCCCGCTGATCAGCCAGTGCCTGGTGGTCGGCGACGGGCGGCCGTTCATCGCCTGCCTGATCACCCTGGACCCCGAGGGGCTCGAGTTCTGGCGGCAGCAGCACGGCCGCGCGGCCGACGCGGACCCGCGCGACGACCCCGAACTGGTCGCGGAGATCCAGCGCGCCGTGGACGAGGCCAACAAGGCGGTGTCCCGCGCCGAGTCGATCCGCAGCTTCCGGATCCTGGCCTCGGATTTCACCGAGGCCAACGGCTACCTCACGCCGTCGCTGAAGGTGCGGCGGAACGTCGTGATCGCGGACTACGCCGACGATATAGCCGCCATCTACGCCACCCGTCCATAACATCCTGAACGCGCCGACTCGCCGCGAACCGGCCGGACGCGCCGGGCCGGTCCGGGGTCAGTGGCCGGCCAGGAGCCGCCAGAACCGCTCGGCGACCAGATCCCAGCGCCATTCGCGGTCCACCCAGGCCGCGCCCTTCTCCCCCATCGCGGCCGCGCCCGCAGGGTCTCTCAGCAGCCGGGCGATCCGGTCCGCGACCGCGGCGTCGTCGCGGCCGGGCACCACGTAACCGGTCTCCCCGTCCAGGATGGCGTCGGGCGCGCCGCCCGAGTCGCCGCCCACGACCGGCAGGCCCGAGGCCGAGGCCTCCA
This sequence comes from Streptosporangiaceae bacterium, assembly GCA_030040095.1. GTDB lineage: Bacteria > Actinomycetota > Actinomycetes > Streptosporangiales > Streptosporangiaceae > JASHPR01. Next base: position 5,282 of record JASHUI010000474.1, read on the forward strand.
GGTAGACGATCCCGAGCCCCTCGACGTCCAGTCCGCCGCGGCGGGTCCGGCAGGGCATCGCGAACACGTCGCCGGCGTCGTAGTAGGCGGGCAGTTCGGCCGGCGGGACCGGCCCGGTGAACACCACCGAGTCGGGCACCCCGGCTCGCGCGGCCATCCGGCCAAGCTCGGCCCGGTACGGCCCGTCCCCCACCAGCAGCAGGACCGGGCCCGCGCCCGGGCCCGCCCCGGCCGATCCGGCCAGCACCCGGGGCCACGCCCTGATCAGGGTGTCCTGACCCTTGCGCGGCACCATCCGCGACACGCACACCACCACCGGCCGGGTCCCCAGGCCGAGCCGCTCCCTGACCGCTTCTCCCCCGGCCCCGGGGCGGAACCGGGTCGTGTCGACGCCGGGCGCCAGCCGCACCATGCGGCCGGCCGCCTCGGGCGAGAGGGCCCGCGCCAGCCGCACCCGGAA
>JASHUI010000475.1:0-3639 GCA_030040095.1 Streptosporangiaceae bacterium
ATATGGCACGTCATGTACCACGATCATGAACCCGGTCAGGATGCTGGGCGAGCGGACGCGGCCGGCGGGATAAACCCCACAATCAAAGATGTTTAGTTAGCCGACGAGCGTCCGCGGGAGCCCGAACGGCGGCAGCGCGGCGTTGTCGAACCGGGTGATCGCGCTGATCTGGCTGCCGGCCAGCGTCACCACGAGGAACCCGAACGCGCGCGCCACCCCGGTCAGCGGGTCACGCAGGTACACCGCGAACGCCGGCTGGCCGTTGGCCCGGGCCGGGACCAGCCGGTACCGGCGGCCCTGCCGGAACGCGACGGTGGCGAAGAACTCGGCGATCAGCTCCCTGCCCTGGTACTCCAGCGGCACCGGCGGCATCCGCAGCCAGGCGTCCTCAGTCATCATCGCCACGATGCCGTCCACGTCGGCGCTGTCGAACGCCTCGACCAGGCGGGCCACCAGATCCTGCTCGACGGCGGAGTTCGGCGGCGGCGGTGGCTCCGTGCCGGGGGAGGGCAGCTCCCTGGTCACCGTCACCCGGGCGCGCTTCAGCGCGCTGGTGACCGACTGCTCGGTGGTGTCCAGAATGGCCGCGACCTCGGCGGCCGGGAAGTCGAGCACGTCCCGCAGGATGAGCGCGGCGCGCTGACGCGGCGGCAGTAGCTGCAGCGCGGTGACGAAGGCCAGTGACATGGCCTCCCTGGCCTCGTACCGGGCCTCCGGGCCGGCCGCGGCGTCGGGAAGCTGCTCGAGGAACAGGTCCGGGTACGGCTCCAGCCAGACAACCTCGCCCAGCCGGGACGGCTCGGGCGGCTCCACGTCGAGGTACGACAGGCTCATCGCGGGCCTCCGGCTAGCCGATCGCAGCATGTTCAGGCAGCGCGTGGTCGCGATCCGGTACATCCAGGTCCGGACCGACGCCCGTCCCTCGAACTGAGCCAGGCTCCGCCAGGCCGTGAGCAGGGTTTCCTGCAGTGCATCCTCGGCGTCGGCCACCGAGCCGAGGATCCGGTAGCAGTGCACCTGCAGTTCGCGCTGGTACGGGTCGACCAGCTCCTGGAAGGCGGTCTCGTCCCCGGACCGCGCCCGGTCGATCAGCTCTGTGCTCACCGTTCCACCCTCGCATCCTCTGCCTCCCGCCGCGGACATCCCTCCACCGGTACTGACACCGCCGGGTCCGCGAAGTGGGCGGCCGCAGGCCGCCCACTTCGCCCGGAGGGCGGTGTCTGCCCCAGTGACCGGCCCAGCCGACCGGGCTGCGGCCACGAGAGAGGAGCAGATCGATGCCCACCTTCGTCTTTACCTACCGGCTGAACCCCGGGTATACCCGCACGCCAGAGTCGGGCGCGGCCTGGATGTCGTGGTTCCAGGGCATGGGCGACCACGTCGCCGACATCGGCAAGCCGGCCGTCGACGCCTCCGCGGTCGGGAACTGCGGCCCGGACACCCATCTCGGCGGCTACTCGCTGATCAGTGCCGCGGACCTGGACGAGGCCCTGGCGCTGGCCAAGGACTGCCCGGGCCTGGCCCGCGACGGCGGCGTCGAGGTCGCCCAGCTCGGCGAGCTCCCGGACGCGGTCCGCAGCGGCGACCAGCGCAGCTGAGGCACTCCCCGGCGCACGTACCGGTGCGTTCCATTCAGTGATTGGAGTGACGATGACCGCCAGCACGCGACCGACCAGGAGCGCCATCGCATCCCCGCCGGGCTCGTCGTCCGGGCGACAGGCGACGACCCTGGCGCTGACCGCCGTGGCGTTCTTTATGGTCGTCCTCGACGCGCTGGTGGTGGTCACCGCCCTGCCCTCGATCCACCGCTCCCTCGGCGGCAGCCTTGCCGCGCTGCAGTGGACGGTGAACGCCTACAACATGGCGTTCGGCGCGGGGATCATCACCGCCGCGGCGCTCGGCGACCGGCTCGGCCGCAGGCGTGTCTACGCCGCGGGGCTGGCCCTGTTCACCGCCGCGTCGGCGGCGTGCGCGCTGGCCCCGGACCTCGGGCTGCTGATCACGGCGCGGGCGGTGCAGGGGCTCGGCGCGGCGGTCATCACCCCGCTGAGCCTGACCATTCTCAGCTCGGCGTTCCCGGCGGAGCGGCGCGGCGCCATCATCGGGATCTGGGGCGGGATCTCCGGTCTTGGCGTCGCGGCCGGCCCGCTGATCGGCGGAGCGGTCACCCAGGGCCTGTCCTGGCACTGGGTGTTCTGGGTGAACGTGCCCGTCGGGATCGCGGCGGTGATCGGGGCCCGGCTCCGGCTGGCCGAGAGCCGCGGCCCGCGAACCCGTCTCGACGTCCCGGGGCTGGTGCTGGTCTCGGCGGGCGCGGCCACCCTGATCTGGGCCGTGGTGCAGGGCTCGGAGGCGGGGTGGACCGGCAGCGAAGCGCTGGCCGGGCTGCCGCTCGGCGCGGTACTGCTCGGCGCCTTCCTCGTCTGGGAGACCCGGGCGCCGCAGCCGATGATCCCGCTCGGCCTGCTGCGGGTGCGCGGCTTCTCGGCCGCGGTGGCCACCGTCTTCCTGACGGGCGCCGCGATCTATTCGGCCGCGTTCTTGACCAGCGAGTTCTTCCAGCTGGCCCGGGGCGACTCCCCGCTGACGGCCGGTCTGCGGTTCCTGCCGTGGACCGCCACGCCGCTGCTGATCGCCCCTCTCGCGGGGGCGCTCTCGGACCGGATCGGGGCACGCGCCCTTATGGTTCCCGGCCTGCTGCTGCAGGGCGCCGGCTTCGCCTGGATCGTGGCGCTGGCCGGTTCCGGCGCGGGCTACCCCGCTTATCTGGCGCCGTTCATCATCGCGGGCGTGGGCGTTTCGATGGCGATCCCGACCACGCCCGCCGCCGCGCTGAACGCGGTCGATCCCGGCGCGCTCGGCAAGGCGTCGGCGATCTTCAACACGCTGCGCCAGTTCGGCGCGGTCTTCGGCGTCGCGATCGTGACCGCGGTCTTCAACGCGCGCGGCAGCCTGGCCGGGCCGACCGCGGTGACCAGCGGTTACCGTCCGGCGCTGGCGGTGGCGGCCGGATTCTCGGTCATCGGCGCGATCGCCGCCCTGGCCGTCGGCCGGACGGCTGGGGCGCCGGGCGCGAGCACCGCGGCACGGGTGGGGTCCGGCGGCCATGGGTGTGAAGCTGATGCACTCAGGTGTGACCTAGATTCGCACTCATCCGCAGCCTCCCCCGGCCAGGCGGGCAGGCTGGCAGGGTAAGTGACCGGTGTTTCCAGGGTGACCGCGTATAACGGGAATTCCGCCTAAGTCATTAATGATGGGTTGTGTAGCTTTACGGGCCGCCACCAGCCTGCGGGAACGAACGACACGCGATGCACATTCTGGCCTCAGCCGTATTTCGTCACTAGCCTGGCTCGAACGGGCAGCCTCATCGGTCGCCAGCCCGGTCAAAGAAAGCCCGAACCGGGGAAACTAATCGGTCGCCGTGAGCTTTCTTGAACCTACTAGACAGGGGATTCCTGCATAATGGACCGGCAGATAGCAGCGCGGCTCGAGGCGGATCTCTTCCTGCTGCACGCGCCGAGCGTCTATGACTTCCGCGAGCGCGACGACATGCTGTTCGCCTACCTGAGCGATAGCGACAGCGTCAACGTCACCTCGATCTACGAGATGTATCCGATCGGCTGGTTCTCGATCAAGCAG
>JASHUI010000476.1:0-4158 GCA_030040095.1 Streptosporangiaceae bacterium
GCGCCCCAGTCATCGCCGTCGAACCACAAGATCACGGGCACCAGCGCCGCGCCGGTCTGCACGGCGAGCGCAGCCGCGCCGCCCATCATGCGGGCCTTCTCGCCGAAGAACTCCACCTCCATGCCCCGGCCGGTGATATCGCGGTCACATACCAAGCCGACGGTCTTGCCTGCCCGCAGCCGCTGCGCCAGGATGCCAAACGCGCTGTTCATCCCTCCGCTGGCCGGCAGCACCTCCAGGCCGAGACTCTCGCGGAACGCGACGAACCGGTCGTAGACCGACTCCGGCTTCACCCGCTCCGCCACGACGGTAGCCGAGGCGGCTCCCTTGGCGATCAGCCACGCGCCGGCCAGGTCGTAGTTGCCCATGTGCGGCAGGGCGAGGATCACCCCGCGCCCGGCTGCGGGGTAGTCGAATATGGTGCGGACATGCCCGGTGACGTGCATCCCCCCGAGCAGCCGGCCCGCCGGCGTCACCGGCAGCCGGAATGCCTCGAGCCAGTAGCGCGCGTATGAGCGCATCACCTGCCTGGACAGCCCGCGCAGCTGGCCGCCTGGCGCCCCGATCCCGATCACCCGGCGCAGGTTGCCCTCGAGCATCTGCACCCCCGGGCCCTGCCGCCGCCACGCCAGGTCGGCGAAGAACCGGAAAGCACCCTGCGCCCACGATTCGGGCACGCGGCAGACAACCGACCAGCCCAGGGCGTATCCAGCATCGGTCAGCTTGTCCTTCAGCCCTGGCATCGATACCTTCCCAGATCAGCGGGCTGCCGCTCTGGCGCGGGCACGATCTGCCACGGCGCACGCGACCGCTTGTTGTCCCAAAAACAACAGTCAGCGGCGATCCGCAGTAGCGTGTACGGCCAAACTGCCATCGCAGCCACTGTCTCATCCCTTGCCATACTGCACAAAAATCCCTGGGCGCGGCGGAGCTGCTGACGAGCTACCTACCGGGGGACGGCGGGCCGGCCGGGTTCTGCCGGCAGCTCGGGTTCGTGCCGACGGGCGAACTGGACGACCACGGCGAGGTTCATCATGCGCCTCGTCGTGGCCTGAACCCACCGCGACATTTTGGAGTGCCGATGATCAAGCGACCGGCCCATCCTGATGGCGAACCCAGCGACAGAACACCCGCTCGCGTGCACATAAAGTTGCCATACACCCGAATGGCCGAGCGCGCCTCCCTGGCGGCCCGGCGAGCGTTATCAATGGCCATCCCGGTAACTCAGCGTGATCCAGTCGATCGGCGCCGCTGCCTCGCGCCCCCCGAACTCGCCGCCGCGATCCATACCTTTGACCGGATCGCTGTCAGCCACATCGCCCAAGCACGCGCGTGCCCACCGCCGCCTGACCTCACTGACGCCCTGCCCAACGGCAACCGCGGACCAAACTCAGGACTAACGTCAAATTCGTGGCACCGGAGGTGCCCTGGGACCCGCGCTTGGCAAGACCCGGTCGGGCACCCAGCCCGCCGCTCTCAATTCGGTGCCTGGGCCGGCCGTGTGGCTCTTTGGCCTGCGCGGACCGGATGCGGCCGGACGGCCCGCTGGCCTGGGCAGGGAGGGCGCATGATAGTAGCTATGAAGGCACCCCGCTCAGCGGACCGGCGCTACCTGCCCGGCAGCCCATTCAAGGCCCCGGTTCCTGTGCGCCCGGCCGAGACGTTCGCCGTCGGCGATCAGGTGACGCACGACGCTTACGGGCTCGGCGTCATCCTCGGCGTGGAAGACCACGCCGTGCTCGCGGACTTCCGCCCGCAGCAGCGGCGGATCCTGCTGCCGTGCGCCCAGCTCACCAAGCTGTAACATCCCTCAGCCGGATACGTGCCCACGGCGACAGGCCATGGTGATGGCGCCGTGCGCTGGCGAGAGCTCTGATGCGCCGTGGCGGCACAGTCGGCGCATCCAGTTCTGCAGGCAGCCGCAGCCGGCACCGAATCGACCCGCCCGCTGATCGGCGCCGCGAGAGCGGAGCGGTTCCGCGGGACCACCGGTCCCGGCAGCTGGCAGCGCTGTGGGCAGCCAGCGTGGCTGAACGGACTTGAGCGGCTGGACCTGCTCGGCCTGCGTGCCCTTGGGCCCGCGGCGGGCGGTGTACTCGACGCGCTGGTTGTCCTGAAGGCTGCGGTAACCTTCGGCCTGGATGGCGGATTGGTGAACAAAGACGTCGTCGGGGGCGATGAAACCGTACCCCCTGCCGGCGCTGAACCATTTCACAGTGCCCTGAGCCATGTGCCTTCTCCCGGTGGGATGATCTTGGGGACGCGCATGCGTGCGACCGGGCTCGTGCGGATCGCCTGCCGGTAAGGCCTGGCTATGGGGTACCGATGGCGCCCGCTGTCAGAATTTCGCGGGCACTGCGACACGTACACGAACTCCGACTCCAACCCCGTCCATTAACGCCCTGCCCGGCCACGTGTGCCGGGCGCCAGTCTGCAGGTGGCCCATGAAGACCACGCCTCGGCGGTAAGGCTGGCCTGCGAGTTGGTCCGGGTCCCGGGCAGGGCAGGTACCGATCGGTATGGCCCGATGCTGGGATGCATCTCTTCGTGGCTCACCGGGCGTGGCATGGTGCCGCGGCGCTGGCCGGCACCTGGCGCGGAACAGTCGCGGTGGTGTGCGAGATGACGGGCGGCCAGTGCGGCCTGCTATGTGCTGGGGAAGCTCGCATGCTTGGATGCAAGAAGCCCGGCGAGTAGCTGGTTGCTGAGCCCGAAGCCGGGTCAGGTGCAGCCGCTCTCTGGGCTGGCCGGTGGGCCAGAACTCCTTGCAGCAGCTGCTGGTGGTGGTATCAACGCTGTTATGGGCTCCAATGACGTCGCCGGCCCCGGCGGGGACAGCGGCGCTGTTGAGATCGACCGGCCGCTGCCTGCCGCTCCGATCGACATGGCGCGCTCAGGCCCGGCCCAAGATGAGCCCTGCGCCGAGCAGGAGGCGGCCGGCAAGGAGCCAGGCACCGGCCAGGGCGGCGGCGCAGCTGCTGCCGGCCGCCCGCCGCAGGCAGCGGGCCAAGAGGGCGAGGACGAGCCGTTGGTTCTCGGCGATGACGACGAGGACCTGCCCCCCGCCCAGGTGGCAGCGGCCGGGGCTACCGCCGACCCGGTCAAGGATTACCTCAAGCAGATCGGCAAGGTCCCGCTGCTCAACGCCGAACAGGAGGTCGAGCTGGCCAAGCGCATAGAGGCGGGCCTGTTCGCCCAGGAGAAGCTGGCCGCAGGCAGCGGGGTGCTGCGCCCCGGCCAGAGCATTGACCTTGAGCGGATCGCCGAAGACGGCAGGAGGGCCAAGAACCACCTGCTCGAGGCCAACCTGCGCCTAGTCGTCTCGCAGGCCAGGCGGTACACCGGCCGCGGCATGCTGTTCCTTGACCTGATCCAGGAAGGCAACCTGGGCCTGATCCGGGGCGTGGAGAAGTTCGACTACACCAAGGGCTACAAGTTCTCCACCTACGCCACCTGGTGGATCCGGCAGGCCATCGCCCGCGCCATGGCCGACCAGGCCCGCACCATCCGGATCCCGGCGCATGTGGTCGAGGCCCTCAGCAAGCTCGCCCGGGCGCAGCGCCAGATGCTGCAGGACCTGGGCCGCGGGCCCACCCCCGGGGAACTCGCCGCCGAGCTCGACATGACCCCCGATAAGGTCATCGAGCTCCAGAAGTACGGCCGGGAGCCGATCTCCCTACACCCCGCTCGGCGAGGACGGCGACAGCGAGTTCGGCGACCTGATCGAGGACTGCGAGGCCATCCAGCCCGATGAGGCGGTCAGCTTCACGCTGCTGCAAGAACAGCTGCACTCGGTGCTCGATACGCTCTCCGAGCGCGAGGCCGGCGTGGTGTCCATGCGGTTCGGCCTGACCGACGGCCAGCCCAAGACCCTCGATGAGATCGGCAAGGTCTACGGGGTCACCAGAGAGCGGATCCGGCAGATCGAGTCCAAGACCATGTCCAAGCTGCGCCACCCGTCCCGATCCCAGGTCCTGCGGGACTACCTCGACTGACCTGACCGGCTGCCTCAGACCCCAGGATGTAACCAGCGATCCCCGCCCGCCCGTGAACGCACATAATGCCCAGATCTGGATAGCCAGAGCCGTGATCGGCATCGAGCCGAAGGCCGCCCCTATCGGCGGCATTGTGCGCTTCGCCCATGACGAGGACCGATCA
>JASHUI010000477.1:0-3046 GCA_030040095.1 Streptosporangiaceae bacterium
CCCGGCGCCGTGGTCGTGGACGTGGGCATCACCCGCACCGACGCCGGCCTGGTCGGGGACGTCGATCCCGGCGTGGCCGAGGTGGCCGGGTGGCTGGCCCCGGTGCCCGGCGGCGTGGGCCCGATGACCCGGGCGATGCTGCTGGCCAAGGTGGTCGCGTTCGCCGAGCAGCGGGCCTGACCTGCCGGGCGCGCGGGCCTGACCTGCCGGGCGCGCGGCGCGGGCATCCTTCGTGACGGTCGCTTTGGCCACTTGACTACTGACGAGTAACCTGGGCGCGGGGGCCTGCCTGGCACCCGGGGCTGCGGTCGCGGGCGTGATTTGGCAGGCTTGACCCTGCGCTCGGTGGCGCTGGCGCCGCGCACCCCGGTGCCGGGCGCATGTCTGCAGAGGGAGGTCGGCCGCCGGTCATGAACATCGTCGTCTGCATGAAGCAGGTCCCTGACACCTGGTCGGAGCGCACGCTCAGGTCCGCCGACTCCACCCTGGACCGCGACGCGGCCGATGCGGTGATCAACGAGCTGGATGAGTACGCGATCGAGGAGGGGCTGCGCCTGGCCGAGGCCCACGGCGGCGAGGTGACGATCCTGTCCATGGGCCCGCAGAAGGCGACCGAGTCCATCCGCAAGGCGCTGTCGATGGGCGCGGACAAGGCGGTGCACCTGATCGACGACGCGCTGCACGGCTCGGACGCGCTGGCCACCTCGGCGGCGCTCGCCGCCGTGCTCGGCCGGACCGGGTTCGACCTGGTGATCCTGGGCTCGGAGTCCACCGACGCCCGGATGGGCGTGATGGCCGCGATGCTGTCCGAGCGGCTGGGCGTGCCCCAGCTGTCGCTGGCCAGCAAGGTGGACATCGACGGGACCTCGATCTCCATCAACCGGCAGGCCGACTACGGCTACGACCGGGTGCAGGCCACCCTGCCCGCGGTGATCAGCGTGGTGGAGAAGATCAACGAGCCGCGCTACCCGTCGTTCAAGGGGATCATGGCGGCGAAGAAGAAGCCGGTCGAGACGCTCAGCCTGGCCGACATCGGGATCGACCCGGGGCAGGTCGGGCTGGCCGGCGCGGCCACCGAGGTGGTCAGCTTCGCCAACCGCCCGGCGCGGCAGGCCGGAACGATCGTCAAGGACGACGGCGACGGCGGCGTGAAGGCTGCCGAGTTCCTCGCCGCACAGAAGTTCATCTGAGCCTGCGCTCACCCCCGAGGCTGGAGGCCCACCGTTCATGGCTGAGATCCTGGTACTCGCCGAGCACGACGGCGAGACGGTCAAGAAGGTCACCTGCGAGCTGCTTACCCTGGCCCGCCGGTTCGGCGAGCCGTCGGTCGTCTGGGCCGGACCGGGCTCCGAGGGCGGCCGGGACCGGCTGGCCGAGTTCGGCGCGGCGACCGTGTACGTCGCGGCGGACGAGGAGTTCGACGACTACGTGGCCGCGCCCAAGGCCGAGCTGCTGGCCAGCCTGGTGGCCGAGAGGTCTCCCGCCGCGGTGCTGGTGGCCAGCACCGCCGAGGGGAGGGAGGTCGCGGCCCGGCTGGCGGTCAAGACCGGCTCCGGGCTGATCACCGATGCGGTCGACCTGGCCGAGGGCCTGGTCGCCGAGCAGTCGATCTTCGGTGGCGCGATCATCGTCCAGTCCAGGGTCACGGCCGGAACGCCGATCGTGGCCGTCCGGCCGAACGCCGTCGCCCCCGAGCCGGCGCCGGGCGCCGCGCGGCTGGAGAACGTCGTCGTCGCGGTGAGCGACGCGGCCAAGACCGCGCGGATCACCGACCGGGTGGTGCAGGCGCGCGGCGAGCGCCCCGAGCTCACCGAGGCGTCGATCGTGGTCTCCGGCGGCCGCGGGGTGGGCAGCGGCGAGAACTTCGCGCTGATCGAGAAGCTGGCCGACTCGCTCGGCGCGGCGGTGGGGGCGTCGCGCGCCGCGACCGACGCGGGCTGGTACCCGCACCAGTTCCAGGTCGGCCAGACCGGCAAGACCGTCTCGCCGCAGCTCTACTTGGCGGTGGGCATCTCGGGGGCGATCCAGCACCGGGCCGGCATGCAGACGTCCAAGACCATCATGGTGATCAACAAGGACGCCGAGGCGCCGATCTTCGAGCTGGCCGACTTCGGGGTGGTGGGGGACCTGTTCCAGGTCGTTCCCCAGCTGACCGAGGAGATCAAGAAGCGGGCGGAGGGCTGACCGCCGCCTTGACCGTGCCATCGTCCGGCCGGTCACGGCTAGGCTGAGCAATCATGGGACACCTCGACGCCGGCGGCGAAAGCCGGGCGCCGGCCAGGCCCGCGTACCTCGACGCCGGCGGTGACGGGCGGGCGCCGGCCTCGCTCGTCTACCTTGATCACGCGGCGACCACGCCGATGCTGCCCGAGGCCATCGAAGCGATGGCGGAGGAACAGGCGCAAACGGGCAATCCGTCGTCCCTGCACAACGCGGGCCGCCGGGCCCGGCGCGTCGTCGAGGAATCCCGCGAGCAGATCGCGGCCGTCTACGGCGCCCGCCCCAGCGAGGTGGTGTTCACCAGCGGCGGCACCGAGGCGGACAATCTCGCGGTCAAAGGGCTCTTCTGGGCGCGGCGGGCGGCCGATGCCGCCCGCCGCCGGGTGCTCGCCCCGGCGATCGAGCACCACGCGGTCCTGGACTGCGTGCGGTGGCTGCACGAGCACGAGGGCGCCGAGGTGGACTGGCTGCCTCCGGACGGCCTCGGCCGGATCAGCCCCGAGGCGCTGCGCGCGGCCATCGAGCACGATCCCAGCGCGGTGGCCCTGGTCAGCGTCATGTGGGCCAACAACGAGGTCGGCACGGTCCAGCCGGTCGCCGAACTGGCCGCGGTCGCCCGCGAATACCAGATCCCGTTCCACAGCGACGCGGTCCAGGCCGCCGGGCAGCTTCCGGTCAGCCTGGCCGGCAGCGGCGCCGTGGCGCTGACGATCACCGCCCACAAGCTCGGCGGGCCGGTCGGGGCCGGCGCCCTGCTCCTGGCCCGCGGCGCCGACCCGGTGCCGGTGCTGCACGGCGGCGGGCAGGAACGCGACGTACGCTCCGG